>NZ_JBJLRD010000001.1:0-145260 GCF_050871305.1 Kineococcus gypseus
TCGGGGGTGTGCTCCTGGGCGCCCCGGGCGCGGGGCGCGCGGGGGGGGCGGCGGCGCCCGCGGGGGCCGCGGCCCGCCCGGCCGCGCCCCCCCCCCCCCCCCCCCCCCCCCCCACGCGCGCGCCCGGGGGCAGCGAGGCGGCCCACCGGCCCGCGAACTGCGCGGGGCCGGTGGGCCGGTAGGCGGGGGACGTGCCCCCGCGGGGGGCGGGCCGGGCCACGCTCAGGCGCCGAGGCGCGCCTTGACCTCGGCGAGGGAGGGGTTCGTGGCCGCGGAGCCGTCGGGGAACAGCAGCGTCGGCACGGTCTGGTTGCCGCCGTTGACGCTCATGACGTAGTCGGCCGCGTCCGGGACCTCCTCGATGTTGACCTCCGAGTAGCTGATGCCCTCGCGGTCCATCTGGCTCTTCAGGCGGCGGCAGTACCCGCACCACGTCGTGGTGAACATGGTCACGCTGCCCGCGGCCGGGGCCTCCATCGTCGACACCGCTTCCTCCTCCGGCGGGCGCTTCCCGCTCCTGCGGCTGCAACCGCGGAGCCACCGCGCCTCTTCCCGGGCGCGCGTCCACAGCCGCCGCGCGCGCCCGCCCGCGGCGCCCGCCCGGGCCTGGGATGATGGGCCCCGCCATGACGACCGCGTCCGACCTCCGCCCCGCCGCCCCGTCGGCCGACTCCGTGCTGCAGGGCCTGGACCCCGAGCAGCGCGAGGTGGCCACGACGCTCGACGGTCCCGTGTGCGTGCTCGCCGGTGCCGGCACCGGCAAGACGCGGGCCATCACGCACCGCATCGCCTACGGCGTGCACTCCGGCGCCTACGTGCCCAACCGGGTGCTCGCGGTCACCTTCACCGCGCGCGCGGCCGGGGAGATGCGCACCCGCCTGCGCGACCTCGGCGTGGCCGGCGTGCAGGCGCGCACCTTCCACGCCGCGGCGCTGCGCCAGCTGCAGTTCTTCTGGCCGCAGGCGATCGGCGGCACCCTGCCGAACCTCGTCGAGCACAAGGCCCCGCTGGTGGCCGACGCCTGCAACCGGCTGCGGCTGCAGTCCGACCGCGCGCGGGTGCGCGACCTGGCCGCCGAGGTCGAGTGGACCAAGGTCATGCTCGTCGACCCGGACGACTACGTGGCCGCGGCCACCCGCGCCGGCCGCGGCGAGCCCGGCGGCCTGGACCTGCCGACGGTGGCGCGGCTGGTGCGCACCTACGAGGAGGTCAAGACCGACCGCGCCGTCATCGACTTCGAGGACGTCCTGCTGCTGACGGCCGGCATCCTCGACGAGCGCCCCGACGTCGCCGCCACGGTGCGCCAGCAGTACCGCCACTTCGTCGTCGACGAGTACCAGGACGTCTCGCCGCTGCAGCAGCGGCTGCTGGACCTGTGGACCGGCGAGCGCGACGACCTGTGCGTCGTGGGCGACGCCAGCCAGACCATCTACTCCTTCGCCGGCGCCACCCCCGACCACCTGCTGGACTTCCCGCGCCGCCACCCGGGCGCGAAGGTCGTGCGCCTGGTGCGCGACTACCGCTCCACCCCGGAGGTCGTGGGGCTGGCGAACTCGGTGCTCTCCACGGCCACCGGCCGGCACGCCCGCGCCCGCCTGGAGCTGATCGCCCAGCGCCCCTCCGGGCCGCCGCCCACCTTCACCGCCTACGACGACGACGTCGCCGAGGCCGCCGGCGTGGCCGTGCGCATCGCCGCCGAGGTGCGCGCCGGGCGCAGCGCGAAGGACATCGCCGTCCTCTTCCGCACCAACGGGCAGTCGCAGGCGCTGGAGTCGGCGCTGGCCGACGCCGGCGTGGGCTACGTCGTGCGCGGCGGCGAGCGCTTCTTCTCCCGCAAGGAGGTGCGCGACGCGGTCGTGCTGCTGCGCGGGGCCACCCGCGCGGCGCTGCCCGGGCACGACCTCGGCGCCGAGGTGCGCGCGGTGCTGACCTCCGCGGGCTGGGCCGAGCGCGCGCCCAGCGCGGCCGGCTCGGTGCGCGAGCGCTGGGAGTCGCTGCAGGCGCTGGTGGTGCTGGCCGACGAGCTGGCCGCCACCCGTCCCGGCGCGCAGCTCGCCGACCTCGTCGAGGAGCTCACCGAGCGCGCCTCGGCCCAGCACGCCCCCACGGTCGACGGGGTCACGCTGGCGTCCTTCCACGCCGCCAAGGGCCTGGAGTGGGACGTGGTGCACCTCGTGGGCGTCAGCGAGGGCCTGCTGCCCATCTCGTTCGCCGAGACCCCCGACGAGGTCGAGGAGGAGCGCCGCCTGCTGTACGTGGGCGTCACCCGCGCCCGCGAGGCCGTGCACGTCTCCTGGGCGAACTCGCGCACCCCCGGCGGGCGCGCCACCCGCAAGCCCTCGCGGTTCCTGGACAACCTGCGGCCCGAGGCGGCCGGGGTGGCCGCCTCACGGGCGCGCGCGTCGGCCTCCCGCTCGGCCAAGCGCTCCGGGCCGGTGCTGTGCCGGGTGTGCGGCGCCTCGCTGACGGCCGCGGTCGAGCGCAAGCTGGGCCGCTGCGCGGACTGCCCCTCCAGCTACGACGAGGCGGTCTTCGAGCGCCTGCGCGAGTGGCGCGCCGGCACCAGCCGCGCTGCCTCGGTGCCGGCGTATGTCGTCTTCACCGACGCCACCCTCACCGCCATCGCCGAGGCGATGCCCGCCGACACCGGTGAGCTCGCGCGCATCCCGGGCGTGGGCCCCTCCAAGCTGGAGAAGTACGGCGAGGACGTCCTGGCGGTCCTGACCGCGGGCTGACACCGGCCCGCGGCGCGGAACCGTTGCACCGCAACGCTTCCGCGCATCGACGGGCCGGCGTGGACGTCCCGCGCCGGCCGGCGCGGGAAAAACCGTTGTGGCGCCCGGGTGGGTGCCCCTACAGTCGGATCACGACAGCGCGGGACACCGCGCACGAGCCGCGAGCAGCGCAGGGGAGGGCAGCACGATGGACACCACCACGACCACCGGCGCCGTCCTGCGCACCGCCGCCGCGACCGTCGCCGAGCGCTGCCCGATCGCCTGGGAGCGCAGCCACGCGTCCGTCGTGGCCGGTTCCACGGGTGGAGTGCGCCCGGACGCCCTCGCCGTGCGTCCCGCCGCCGCGCTGAAGCGCCGCGTCGACGCCCGCGCCTACGCCTTCACCGGCAACCGCTCCACCGTCCCGTCCTCGGGGACCACGACCACGAGTCCACCGGTCTAGCAGCAGACCGGCGCTCTCCAGGCCGCGGATCCCGACACCTCGGGTCCGCGGCCTTCGTGCGTCTGCGGGCTCTCCTCACCGGCAGTCCACCGCCCGCAGAGAACCCAGAGAGATGACCGTGCGCACCACTCCGCACCACCCGAGCCCGCACCGCACCGAGACCACCCGGACCGACCCCACCCGCCCGCCGACCGCGGGGGAGCCCACCCGCCCGAAGGAGGTGCGCGCCGTGCAGCGCCGCCACGCGCCCGACCCGCTGCCCTGCCGCCGCTACGACTCCGAGCTGTGGTTCGCGGAGTCCCCGGACGACGTGGAGCTGGCCAAGTCCCTGTGCGGCGAGTGCCCGCTGCGCAGCGCCTGCCTGACCGGGGCGCTCGAGCGCGCCGAGCCGTGGGGCGTGTGGGGCGGCCAGCTCGTCCTCGCGGGCGTGGTCGTGCCGCGCAAGCGGCCCCGCGGCCGTCCGCGCAAGCACCCCGTCGCCGCGTGAGCGCGGCCACCGCGACGGCGCCGGCGGCACCGCCGGCTCCCGCAGCAGCACCAGGAGCAGCAGCACCAGCAGCAGCACCCAGAGCACCCGTGCAGGTTCCGCACCGGAGGAGACCGCAGATGTCGTACGTCGAGGAAGTCCTGTTCAGGGAACGCCTGGCCGAGGCCCGGCGCGGCGCCGAGCGCGCCCGCGTGGTCCGCGCCCTGCGCGCCCGTCGGCGCGCGGAGGTGGCCGCGCGCCGCGCCGAGCGGCTGGCCGAGCGCGCCGCGGCGCTGGCGGTCACCGCCACGCCCGTCGCGCCCGCCTGAGCACGACCCCAGCACCACCCGGCGCCCGCGCCCCCTCAGCGGGGCGCGGGCGCCGGCCCCACCGGCAGGTCCAGGCACCCGCACTGCGGGTGCGGCGCCCAGCGTCGCTGCTGCACCAGGCCCTCGGGCAGCAGCAGCTCCAGGGTGGCGCCCAGGGCGGCGGGCCGGCCGCCGTCCAGGTGCGCGAGCACCTGCAGCGCCGCCAGGCCCGCCAGCGCCGAGGCGGTCGCGCTCTCCTCGGCCCCGTCGGCGCGCGCGAACCGGTCGCGCACGGCGGGCCAGCCAGGGTCGGCGTCCGTGCGGTGCAGGTCCAAGCAGCGCAGGCAGGGGGTGGTGCCCGGCAGCACCAGCGGCCCGACGAGCGCGTCGGTGTCGCGCAGCACCACCGACAGGTGCGGCACCCCCTCGGCCACCAGCCCGTCGGCGGCCACCGCGTCGGCGGCGTGGTGGTCGACGAGCACCACGAGGTCGGCGCGCGCCGGCTCGGGCGCGGGGGTGCCCGCCGGGCGCGGGTGGTGCAGCGCCGCGACGCGGCGGGCGCGCTCCTGCGCCGCGGCGCCGCGCGTCGGGCCACCGCGCCCGCCCGCACCGGACGATCCACCGGACGGCTCCTCGGCGCCGACCCCGGGCGGCCCTGCGCCGTCCACCGCCGCGCCCACCGCCGCCGCGCCCACCGCCGCCGCCCCGGCCGCCGGCGCGTCCGCCGCCGTCAGCGGAGCCCGGTCCTGCCCGAGCAGCCCACCCACGCCCGCGGCCGCCAGCGCCGACAGCAGCGCCGCCCCGGTGCGCCCGCAGCCGACGACGGCCACCGCCGCGGCGCGCCGCAGCGCCAGGCGCCGCGCGGCGGCCGGCCCGTGCGGGTCGTAGGCGGCCCACGCCAGCGCGTCCGGTCCCCACGCCGCCGTCGCCGGGGTGGCGGCCAGCCCCTCCGCGCCCGAGCGCACCCGCCCGGCCGGCACGGCGCCGACGGCCACGAGGTCGTCGAGGGCGCGCTGAGCGCGCCGCTGCGCCGCGCCGCCGGCCGCGCCGGGAGTCAGCAGCGCCGCCAGGTCGGCCTCGGCGAAGGGGCCGGCGACGCTGCCGCTGCGCGGGGAGGAGCCCACCTGCAGCCGGCCGCCGGGACGGCGGGCGAGGGGGAGTCCGGCGGGGCTGCTGGTGAGGGGCGCGGCGGGCACGGGGCCACCCTGCCCCAGCCGCGCCGCGGCGCCCGCCGTCGTCCACAGCCCGCCGGGTCGGCGGGCCGCGGTCAGGGGGCCGCGGTCAGGAGGCCTTGCCGAGGATGCGGTTGAGGTTGGTGCCGCACACCGGGCACTGGCCCTTGGCCATGCGCCGGCCGTTGGTCTCCACGACCTCGCCCTCGGCCTCGCGCTTCTCCTTGCACTTCACGCAGTAGAACTCGCCCCGGTAGGTGTCCGCCACGGGAGGCCTCCTCGCCGCCGCGCGGGCCGCCGGGCTGCCCGGCGGCGGCTGCCGCGCACCGCTGCCCCCGATCGTGCCCCCGGCCGGCACCGCGCGCCCGGCGGGCGCGGCCCGCACGGGCGCCGTCGAACCCCTCCCCAGCGAGGGGCGCGCACGGTACCGTGCCCGGGTGGGGGCTGACCAGTCGGGGCCGGCCGGCGGTGCCGTGGTCACCGTGACCGGCGCACCCGGTGCTGCCCCCGCACCCGCCCCCGGTGCCGTCGGCACCGTGGACGTGCGCCGCAGCAGGCGCCGCTCGCGCACCGTCTCCGCCTACCGCGACGGCGAGCGCACGGTCGTGCTCATCCCCGCCCGCTTCTCGCGCGCCGAGGAGCGCGAGTGGGTGCAGCGCATGCTCTCGCGCCTGGACGCGGCGGACCGCCGGCGCAACCCCGGCGAGGAGGACCTGCTGGAGCGGGCGCGCGAGCTGTCCCGGCGCCACCTGGACGACCTGGCCCGGCCGGCGTCGGTGACGTGGGTGGACAACCAGCAGCACCGCTGGGGCTCGTGCACGCCCGCCGACGCCAGCGTCCGGCTGTCCACGCGGCTGCAGGGCGTGCCGGGCTGGGTGCTCGACTACGTGCTGCTGCACGAGCTGGCGCACCTGCTGGTGCCCGACCACTCGCGCGGCTTCTGGGAGCTGCTGGAGTCCTACCCGCGCACTGAGCGCGCCCGCGGCTTCCTGGCCGGCTTGGACCACGCGGCCGGCCGCGACCCGGAGGCCGAGGCCGACGACGCGCCCGCCGACGCCCCGGACGAGGCGGTCGGCGCCGCCGGTGCCGCGGTCGCGCACGTCACCGACCTCGCCGACGTCCTGGAGGTGACGGGCGTGACGGCCACGACCGACGAGCCCGCGGCGCAGCGGCCCGGGCAGCGGGCCCGCACCGGTGGCGCCGCCCGCGAGGCCGGACCCGCCCGCAGCACCGGCTGAGGGCGGGACCGGCGCCCGTCAGCGCGCCGGGCCGTCACCGCCCGGCTGCTCGCCGCCCGGCTGCTCGCCGCGCCCGCCGTCGAGCAGGTCGCGCAGGGCGGCGTCCATCGCGTCGTCCTCGCGGTGCTCCCCGCCGTCCAGGCGGCGCGCGACGAACGCCTCGGCGTCGTCGAGGTCCTCGGCGCCGGGCAGCAGGTCGGGGTGGTCCCACACGGCGTCGCGCGCCTGCGCGCCGCCGCGCTCGAGCAGCCGCTCCCACAGGGCCGTCGCCTCGCGGGCGCGGCGCGGGCGCAGCTCCAGGCCGACGAGCACCGCGAAGGCGTGCTCGGCCGGCCCGCCGGTGGCCCGGCGCCGGCGCACCGTCTCGCGCAGCGCCGCCGCGTGGGGCAGGACCCGCCCGGCGGCCTCGTCGCTGACGTGGTCCACCCAGCCCTCGACGAGGGCCAGCGTGGTCTCCAGCCGCGCCAGCGCCGCCTTCTGCTGCGGCGTGCTCTCCGGCTCGAAGATCCCCGAGCCCAGCGCCTCCTGCAGCGACTCCGGGTTGGTGGGGTCCACCGAGCGGGCGGCCTCGGCGATGCGCTCGGTGTCCACCGAGATGCCGCGCGCGAAGGACTCCACGCTGCCCAGCAGGTGCCCGCGCAGCCACGGCACGTGGGCGAAGAGCCGCTGGTGGGCCGCCTCGCGCAGCGCCAGGTAGCGGCGCACCTCGTCCAGCGGCACCTCCAGGCCCTCGGCGAAGGCGCTCACGCCCGCCGGCAGCAGGGCCGCGCGCCCGTCGGGCGCCAGGGGCAGGCCCACGTCGGTGGTGCTGAGGACCTCGGCGGCCAGGGTGCCGATGGCCTGGCCGACCTGCATGCCGAAGACGCCGCCGCCGACCTGGCGCAGCATCGACCCCGCCGAGCCGAGCAGCGCGGCCATCTCCGGCGGCGCCTGCGAGGCCATCGCCTCGCCCATGGCGTTCGCCACGTTCGTCGCCACCGGCTCGACGAGCTGGCGCCACACCGGCATCGTGCGCTCGACCCACTCGGCGCGGCTCCACGCCTCGGCGGTGGTCGGCGCCTGCTCGACGTCGGTGACGCCGTCCAGCCACAGGTCCGCCACGCGCAGCGCGTCCTCCACGGCGCGCCGCTCGGCGGCCCCGGGGGTGGGGTCGCCGCCCTGCGCGGCCGCCTGCCGGGCCAGGTCGTGCGCGACGTCCCAGTTCACCGGCGCGTCGGAGGGGTTGGACAGGAAGCGCTGCAGCTGGTTGAGCACCTGCCCCAGCAGGGCCGGGTCCACCCCCTCACCGCCGGGGAAGCCGGGGATGCCGCCGGGGAAGCCGCCCGGCAGGCCGGGGAACCCGCCCGCACCACCGGCACCAGCGGCACCCCCGCCACCGCCGGCGCCCAGACCGCCGAGCCCGCCCAGCAGCGGGCCGAGCAGGTCCTCCAGGGGGTTGCCGCTGCCCTGCCCGCCCTGGCCCGGTCGCCCGCCGGGCGTGCCGGAGGGCCGGAAGCCGGGCTGGCCGCCGCGCTCGGCACCGCGCTCACCGCCGCGCTCCTCGCGCCCGGGACCACCCGTCCCGCCGTCCTGGCCGTCCTCGGAGCCCTCCGGCTCCTCGTCGCCTCGCTGGTCCACGGTGATCCTCCAGTCGTCCGCCGGGGTGCGGACCCATTCTGGTCCTCCCCGTGCGGGAGCGACGAGCGGCCGCCCGGCGCGGTTCCCCCCGGGCGCCGCGATCGCCCCCGGCGGGCGCGCCCGGGACGGGTCGTAGGGTGCTCGCGTGCCGCCCGCGACGCCGCTGCCCGCCGACGAGCCCGGTCCGGCGGCCGGCCCGGGCACGCCCGCGCGGCCCGCGGGCCTGTCCGCGCGCGGGGCCCTGCTGGCCGCCTCCTCCTTCTGCGCCGTGGCGCTGCTGGCGCTGGTGGGCGTGCTGGACGCGCCGTACGTGCTGCTCAGCCCGGGGCCGAGCATCGACGTGCTCTCGCCGCCCGGGGACGCCGACGACACCGGGGACGCCGACGACGCCGACGACACCGGGGGCGCCGGGGACGCCGGAGGGGGTGGGGACGGCGCCCTGGTGCAGGTCTCCGGCGCACCGACCTACCCCACGCGGGGCCGGCTGGACCTGACGACGGTGTCGCTGCGCGGCGGCCCGGGCCTGGAGGTCTCGCTGGGCGAGGTGCTGCTGGCCTGGCGCGACCCGCGCGTGTCGGTGGTGCCGCGCTCGCTGTACTTCGCGCCGACGACCACGCGCGAGGAGGCGGACGCGCTCAGCGCCGCGGAGATGACCGGCTCGCAGGAGGCCGCCACGGTGGCCGCCCTGAGGGAGCTGGGGGTGCCGGTGCCGTCCACGACGACCCGGCGCGTGCAGGAGGTGGACCCCGACGCCCCGGCGGCCGCGGTGCTGCGCCCGGGCGACGTCATCACCGCGGTGGACGGCCGGGACGTCGGCGACTTCGCCGCGCTGCGGGCGGCCGTGGGCGCGCTGGAGCCCGGCGCGCCGGTGCGGCTGGGCGTGCGCCGCGGCGAGGAGGACGTGGAGGTCGCCACCCGCACCTACGCGCCGGCCGGCGAGACGCTGCTGGGCGTGGTGCCGGACGTGGAGCACGACATCCCCTACGACGTGGACATCGCCATCGACGACGTCGGCGGGCCCAGCGCGGGCACCGTCTTCGCCCTGGCGCTGGTGGACCTGCTCACCCCCGGCGCCATGACCGGTGGCGAGCACGTGGCCGGCACCGGCTCGATCTCCGCCGACGGCACCGTGGGCACGATCGGCGGCCTGCGCCAGAAGGTGGCCGGCGCGCGGCGCGAGGGCGCGCGCTGGTTCCTGGCCCCGGCCGCGGAGTGCCCGGAGGTGGCCGGCGGCACCCCCGCGGGCATCACCGTGGTGCCGGTGCGCACCCTGCACGAGGCCCGCACGGCCGTGGAGGCCATCGGCGCCGGCCGCGGCGAGGAGCTGAGCACGTGCGCGGACGCGCCCGGGGACGCGGCCACCGGCTCCGGCGCGCGCGCGGCCGGCTGAGGCGCCGCGCCCGCGGCGGGGGCGGAGGCGGAGGCGGGGGCGGGGGCGCTAGTCCTGCAGGGTCGCCTGCAGCGCGCCGACCAGGCCGGGCACGAGGTCCGCGCCGGTGGCCACCTCGCCGTCGGAGTCCTTCGAGCGCGAGCGCACCGCGCACTCGTGGCTGCCGTCGCGCAGCACGCCCACGGCGATGCGCACGTCCTCGGCGAGCGGGTGGGCGGCCAGCGCGGCCGCCCGGGCCTCCTCGTCGTCGGGGGCGGTGACCGCGCGCACCTCCGCCTCCGCGTCCGGCGGCACGAGCACGCGCTCGACGACGAGGGCGGCGCCGTCCACGCCCGGCGGCCAGGCCAGCTGGCCCAGCAGCTCGTCGAGGTCGGCCACGTCGGGCAGGCCGTCCTGCTCCACGGACGTCAGGTGCCCGGCGTCGGCGCGCGCCTCGGCGACGACGTGCTCGGGCAGGCGGTCGGCCAGGGCGGGGTCGCGGCGCAGCGCGTCGGCGGTGCGCACGAGCGCGAACAGGCGCACCGGCGCCCCCCAGCCGTCGGCGGCCACGTACCGCTCCACCTCCGCGACGGTGCGCCACAGGGAGCTTGAGGGGCGCGCGGGTGCGGTGGTCGTGTCGGGCTCGCTCACGCACCCGATGGTGGCACGCCGCCGCGCGCGCCCGCCGACCCCCGTCGGGGGGAGCGGGCGCGCTCCCGCGACCCCGCAGGGCGTCCCCGCGGCGCTCCCGCGCACCGCGCCCGGCCGCTCCGGGGGTACCCGGGGCAACGACGAGGTCACGATCCGCGCACGCGGGCACCCGTGCGGGCGCTCGCGCGTTGCGCTGCTCGTGAGCTTCCCTCCCAGCCGCCCCGCCAGGCCGGTGCTGCCGCGCCGGCGCCGCGGGGCCGCCCTGCCCACGGTCCTCGTGCTGCTCGGGGCCGTCGTGGCCGTCGTCGTCGGTGCCCGCGTGCTCACCGACGTGTGGTGGTTCGAGCAGCTCGGCTTCCTGCAGACCTTCACCACCCGGCTGTGGCTGCAGGTGGCCCTCTTCGCCGCCGGCGCGCTGCTGCTCGGCGGCGCGGTCGCCCTGTCGCTGACGCTGGGCTACCGCACGCGCCCGGTGTACGCGCCGATCTCCACCGAGCAGGCCGGCCTGGACCGCTACCGCGAGTCGCTGGAGCCGCTGCGCCGCCTGGTGGTCGTGGTGCTCTCGGTGGCCGCGGCCCTCTTCGGCGGGTCGGTGGCGATGAGCCGCTGGGAGACGCTGCTGCTGTGGTGGAACCGCACCGGGTTCGGCGCGCGCGACCCGCAGTTCGGCATGGACCAGGGCTTCTACGTCTTCACGCTGCCGTGGCTGACGTTCGTGGTCAGCTTCCTGTCCGCGGCCGTGGTGCTCGCCGGCCTGGCGGCGCTGGCCACCCACTACCTCTACGGCGGGCTGCGCCTGTCCGGGGCCGGGCCGCGCACCACGCGCGAGGCGCGCGTGCACCTGGCCGTGCTGGCCGCGGCCTTCCTGGTGCTGCGCGGCGTGGGCTACTGGCTGGACCGCTACGAGATCATGGTCAGCGAGTCGGGCAACATCGACATCGCCGACGTGGTGGGCCCGTCCTACACGGACGTGCACGCGGTGCTGCCGGCCCGGGCGATCCTGGCGATCGTCGCGGTGGTCGTCGCGCTGCTGTTCGTCGCCGCCGCGGCCGGCGCCTCCTGGCGCCTGCCGGCGATCGGCACCGGCCTGCTGGTGGTCAGCGCCATCGCCGTGGGCGGGGTGTACCCGTGGGCGGTGCAGCGCTTCCAGGTCAACCCGAACCGGCAGGCGCTGGAGGCGCAGTACGTCGGGCGCAACATCGAGGCCACCCGCACCGCCTACGACCTCGCCGACACGGTGACGGACGACTACCAGCCGCAGAGCGAGGTGACCCCCGGCCAGCTGCAGCGCGACGCCGAGACCATCCCCGGCATCCGGCTGCTGGACCCCAACGTCGTCTCCACCGCGTTCCGCCAGACGCAGGGGCAGCGCAACTACTACGCCTTCCCCGACCCGCTGGACGTGGACCGCTACCGCCTCGGGGACGGCGAGACGCAGGACACCGTCATCGCCGCGCGCGAGCTGAACCTCGACGGCCTCAGCGACTCGCAGCGCACCTGGGTCAACGTGCACACCGTCTACACCCACGGCTACGGCGTGGTCGCCGCGCGCGGCAACGAGCGCGCCCCGGACGGGCGCCCCTCGTACTTCGAGTCGAACATCCCCTCGCAGGGCGAGCTGGGCGACTACGAGCCGCGCATCTACTTCGGCGAGAACACCGACGACTACTCCATCGTCGGCGGCGGCGACCCGGTGGAGATCGACTACCCGGACAACTCCCCGGAGGGCTACGCGCGCACCAGCTACAGCGGCGAGGGCGGGGTGCCGGTCGGCGGCCTGGCGCGCGAGCTGGTGTACGCGCTGAAGTTCGGCGACCAGAACATCCTGCTGTCCAACCAGGTCAACGCCGACTCGCGCATCCTGTACGACCGCACCCCGCGCGAGCGGGTGGAGAAGGTCGCCCCGTGGCTGACGCTGGACGGCGACGCCTACCCGGCCGTGGTGGACGGGCGGGTGCTGTGGATCCTCGACGGCTACACCACCTCGGCCTCGTTCCCGTACTCCTCCACCACGCGCCTGGGCGAGGTGACCCTGGACTCGCTGACGCAGACGCAGAGCGTGCAGGCGCTGCAGGACCGCACGGTCAACTACGTGCGCAACTCGGTCAAGGCCACCGTCGACGCCTACTCGGGCCAGGTCGTGCTCTACGCCTGGGACGACACCGACCCGGTGCTCATGGCGTGGATGAAGGCCTTCCCCGGCGCCGTGGAGCCGCTGTCGGAGGTCGACGGCGAGCTGATGAGCCACCTGCGCTACCCGCAGGACATGTTCAAGGTGCAGCGCGAGGTGCTGGCGCGCTACCACGTCACCGACCCGCGCTCCTTCCTGACGGGGCAGGACTTCTGGCAGGTGCCGGCGGACCCGACGTCGGAGGTGACGCAGGGCCAGCGGCGCCCGGCGCAGCCGCCGTACTACCTGACCCTGCAGATGCCCGGCCAGGAGGAGCCCGCGTTCAGCCTGACGACGACGTACGTGCCCACCTCCAACAACCGCGGCGCCAGCAGCCAGATCATCACCGGCTTCGCCGCGGTGGACTCCGACGCGGGCACGACGGCGGGTCGCAAGGACGAGGGCTACGGCACGATCCGCCTGCTGGAGCTGCCGCAGTCCTCGGTGATCGCGGGCCCCGTGCAGGTCCAGAACGACATCCAGTCCAACGCCGCGGTCGCCGAGCAGGTGCGCCTGCTGAGCCTGGGCCAGGGCTCGGAGGTCATCTACGGCAACCTGCTGACGCTGCCGGTCGGCGGCGGCCTGCTGTACGTGGAGCCGATCTACGCGCGCAGCACGGGGGAGAACTCCTTCCCGCAGCTGCGCAAGGTGGTCGCCGTCTTCGGCGACCGGATCGCCATCGACGACACCCTGGACCGCGCCCTGGACAACCTCTTCGAGGGCGACTCCGGCGCCGACGCCGGCGACCAGGGCGCCCCGCCCACCGGCAGCGGCCCGACGCCCTCGCCGACCACCGAGCCCACCCCGGGCGCCACGCCGCCCGCGCCGGTCCCGCCGGCGGCCGGCGGCGACCCGCAGGCGCAGCTGCAGACGGCGCTGACCGAGGCGCGCGAGGCCATCCAGGACTCCGCCGACGCCCTGGCCCGCCAGGACTTCACCGCCTACGGGCAGGCGCAGGAGCGGCTGAGGGCCGCGGTCGAGGCGGCCAGCGCGGCGCAGGCCGCGCTCGGCGGTGCGACGGGTGGCGCTGCGCCGGCGGCCACGCCGAGCGCGGCCCCGGCGCCCTGACCCCGCACCCGCGGCCCCGATTTGGTCCTGCGTGCGCCGGGGCGTAACCTGGTCCTACCGACGCGGGGTGGAGCAGCTCGGTAGCTCGCTGGGCTCATAACCCAGAGGTCGCAGGTTCAAATCCTGTCCCCGCTACTCGCAGGCGAAGGCCCGGACCGAACAGGTCCGGGCCTTCGTCGTCCCCGGGGTGCGCCCGGTCAGCCGAGCGCGTCGAGGTCGAACAGGGCGCTGCCCTGCGGGCTCGGCGCCGGCCGCAGCAGGTCCACCACCCGTCCGCACTCGGTGCAGGAGGAGAGCACCTGCGCGTGCGGGCCGGGCACGGCCGTGGCGGCGCGCCGCCGGTCGTGCGGGCTGAAGGTGTGCCAGCAGTCGTCCACGTCGCTCCCGTCGTGCCGCGCGCCCGGGCCGGTCCCGGCGTCCTCCCCACGGTGCCCGCGGGCCGGTGCGCGGTCGAGCAGGCGCGCCGGGGACCACCCGGACGCACGAGGGCCGCCACCGGCGGGGGAGGTCCCCGCCGGTGGCGGCCCGTCGCGCCGGTGGCGGGGTCAGCCCCGCGGCCAGCCGCGGCCGCCGTCGCCCCGGCCGCCGTGCCCGCCGTGCCCGCGGTCGCCGTCACGGCCCCAGCCGTGGCCGCCGCCGCGCTCACCGGTCTCCGGCTGCGTCTGGACGTTGAGGCGGTCCAGGTGCACCGAGCGCGCCGACGCGGTGGCCGGGTCCTTCAGGGTCAGGACGTCCAGGCCCTTCTGGATGTCGCTGGAGTAGACGTGGCCGTTGTAGTAGTACGCCGACCACGAGCCGCCCAGCACGAGCTCCGTCTGCGAGAGGGGACCGCGCTCCCAGAAGGCGATCTCCTCCGGCTCCGAGGAGTCGGTGAAGTCCCACACCGAGATCCCGCCCTGGTACCAGGCCTGGACCATGATGTCCTTGCCCTGGACCGGGACGAGCGAGCCGTTGTGCGCCACGCAGTTCTCGGTGGTGCCGTTGTCGCGCGGGATCTTGAAGTAGCTGCGCCGCTCCAGCGCGCGGTCGTCGCCGGCACCGGTGATGTCGTAGATCGCGTCCGCGCCGAACTCGTCGCTGACGGTGGGCAGGCAGGTGGCCGCGCCGCCGCCGCCGAGCTCGTCGGTGAAGACGACCTTGGTGCCGGCGTCGTTGAACGTCGCCGAGTGCCAGAACGCGAAGTTCGGGTCCTGCACCCGGTCGATGACGCGCGGGGCGAGCGGGTCGGAGATGTCCATGATGACGCCGTCGCCCATGCAGGCGCCGGCGGCGAGGTCCTTGGCGGGGTAGACGGTGATGTCGTGGCAGCCCTCGGTGGCCCTGCGGGTGCTGGTGCCGTCCGGGTGCGGGCCGCCGGCGAAGCCGCCGTCGGGGAAGAGGACGGGCTCGGCGGCCAGCGACGCCTGCTCGGGGGCGTCCAGCGGCACCTCGACGATGGAGATGAGGTCGTGCGGCGGGGCGCAGTCGGGCAGGGTCGGTGCGGGGCTGTACGAGGAGACGTACAGGTAGGCCGTGCGCGAGTCCTCGTCGGGCAGCAGCGTGTGGGTGTGCGAGCCGCACTTCGTCTCCACCGCTGAGACGTACCGCGGGGAGGCCGGGTCGCTGACGTCGAAGACCTTCACGCCCTCCCAGGAGGACTCCACGGTGGCTGCCTGGGGCACGCTGGAGCAGGAGGAGTCGCTGCGGCTGGAGTCCGTGGACAGGAACAGCAGGTCGCCGTAGACGCTGATGTCGTTCTGCGAGCCGGGGCAGACCACCTGGCTGACGATGCGCGGCTGCTCGGGCTCGGCGATGTCGTAGACGGTGAAGCCCTCGTAGTTGCCCACGTAGGCCAGGTCGCCCTGGAAGGCCATGTCGGTGCCGAACGCCGTCTGCGTGGCGAAGGGCCCCTGCTTGGGCACGTTGGCGATCTGGCGCAGGTTCGCGCTGGAGACCACCTCGTCCACCCCGGGCAGCTCGGCGGCGGCCGCGGCGGGCACGCCGACGGCCAGCAGGCCCAGGGACAGGCCGGCGGCCGCCAGGCGGCGCGGGGCGCGGGTGGTGGGGCGCGCGGTGGGTCGGGGGGTGGACCGGGGGGCGGGGTGCACGGGTGTCACGGGCTTCCTCACGGGTGCGGTGGCGGGTGGACGCAGTCTGGTCCGTCCCACAGCCGCCGTACAGCCTTGACTTGAACAGTCAGTCACCTATAGACACCAGCCGGTGAAGCGTTCCCCCGGCGCTGTGCTGCTGTGCGCCCTCGTGCTGACCGGCTGCTCCGCGGCCGACGCCGAACCGCCCGCCCCCACCGCCCCCGTGCTGCTGCCGCGGGGTCCCGGCGAGCCGGCGGCCACGGCGACGGCGGTCCCGCAGGTCGAGCAGGAGCCGCCCGCGCCGGCGGACGTGGCCTTCGCCGTCGCGATGGTCCCGCACCACCGCCAGGCGCTGCGGATGGCCGAGCTGGCGCCCGAGCGCGCGCAGGACGAGGACGTGCGCACCCTCGCCGCCCGCATCGCCGCCGGGCAGGGCGCCGAGGTCGACGTGCTGGAGAGCTGGCTGGCCGAGCGCGGCGGCGTCGAGGGCGCCGTCGCCCTGCAGGACCACCACGGCGGCCACGGCGGCGACGGCGGGGAGGCGCACGACATGCCCGGCGCGGTCACGCCCGCGCAGCTGGAGGAGCTGGCCGGCGCGCGCGGCGCCGACTTCGACGAGCTCTTCCTGGAGCTGATGATCCCGCACCACCGGGGGGCGCTGGGCATGGCCGAGGAGGCCCTGGCCGCCGGCACGGACGTGCGCGTGCAGGAGATGGCCGCCGACGTGGCCGTCACGCAGGAGGTCGAGGTCGAGCGGATGCGCGCCCTGCTCGAGCGCGTGCGCGGCTGAGACCGGCCCGCGGCGCGCGCGGGCCGGTCCCGGCCGGGGTGCTCAGCGCGCGGTGAGCGGTCCCACCAGCGAGCGCAGCAGGTCCGGGCCCTCCAGCGTGAGCACCGACTCCGGGTGGAACTGGATGCCCGCGAACCCCGCGCCGCGCAGGGCCACCACCTCGTCGGCCGGGCCGGTGCTCACCTCGGTGCCCTGCTCGGCGAGCCGCGACACGGCGTCCTCGTCCACCCGCGCGGTGAAGGAGTTGTAGAACCCCACGGTGGCGCGCCGGCCGAAGAGGTCCACCTCCAGCTGGGTGCCCTGGTGCGGCGAGTCCTTGCGGCGCAGCGGCAGGCCCAGGGTGCCCGCCAGGAGCTGGTGGCCCAGGCACACGCCCAGCAGCGGGTTGCCGCCCGCGCGCGCGTCGGCGCTGAGCCGGCGCGCCAGCTCCTGCAGGCGCGCGATGCGCGGGTCGGAGGCGTCCTCGGGGTCGCCGGGGCCGGGGCCGACCACCACCAGGCCGCGGTGCGCGGCCAGCGCCGCGTCCAGGCCGGGGTCGTCGTACCGCAGCACCCGCGCGCGCAGCCCCGCCGAGGCCAGCAGGTGCACCAGCATCGCGGTGAAGGTGTCCTCGGCGTCCACCACGAGCGCCTCGCCCAGCGGGGCGCCCTCCGCCAGGCGCTGCGGCTCCAGCCAGAACCTCGCCAGCCGCTCGCGCCGGGCGGCCAGCAGCGAGGAGACCCGCGGGTCCGCCGACAGCGGCACCCGCCGCACCGGCGCGCCGGAGGCGTCGGTGCCGCTGCGCGCCAGCGGCGGCAGCGCCCCCAGGGCGCGCAGCACGCCGGCGGACTTCGCGTGCGTCTCGGCGACCTCGCCCTCGGCGGTCGAGCCGCGCACCAGCGTCGCGCCCACCGACACCCGCACCCGGCCGGTGCCGTCGGCGCCGGTGCGCACGTCGGCGGTGCGGATGAGGATGGGGGAGTCCAGCGTCTGCGCGCCGTCGCCGTCGCGTCCCAGCAGCGCCAGCGCGCCGGCGTAGTAGGCGCGCCCGGACGGCTCGAAGCGCTTGATGACCCGGCACGCGCTCTGCAGCGGGCTGCCGGTGACGGTGGCGGCGAACATGGTCTGGCGCAGCACCTCGCGCGCGTCCAGCGTGGAGCGACCGCGCAGCTCGAACTCGGTGTGCGCCAGGTTGGCCATCTCCCGCAGGTACGGGCCGTGCACGGTGCCGCCGAGGTCGCCGACGGAGCACATCATCTTCAGCTCCTCGTCCACCACCATGAACAGCTCCTCGACCTCCTTGGGGTCGGTGAGGAACTCCACGAGCCCGTCGGCGTCCGGGCCGGCGGCCGGGTAGCGGTAGGTGCCCGAGATGGGGTTCATGACGACCTCGCCGCGCGCCATGCGCACGTGCACCTCCGGGCTGGCGCCCACGAGGGTGCGCGAGGCGCCCGCCTCGCCGGGCACGTGCACCACGAAGGTCCAGTAGGCGCCCTGCTCGGCCACCAGCAGGCGGCGGAACAGGCTCAGCGCGGTGGTGGCGCTGAAGCCGTCGATCGCGCCGTCCACGTCGCGGCGCACCACGAAGTTGGCGCCCGAGCCCTGCGCGATCTCCTCCTGCACGATGCGGCGCACCACGTCGGCGTAGTCCTCGTCGGACAGGTCCGGGGCCACGTCGCGCAGCGGCACGTCCGCGTCGGGCAGCACCCGCAGCGCCTCCTCCAGCGCCACCTCCTCGGCGCGCTCCACGCGCAGCACCTGCAGCGGCGTGCCGTCGTCGTGGACCTCGAAGCCGCGCTCGCGCAGCTGCCGGAAGGGCACCAGGGCCAGCGCGTCGGCCACGGCGGCGCCCGGCGCCCCGGTGGGCAGCGGCACGTCGGCGAGGCGCTCGACGGTGCTCACGGGCCCGCGCAGGACCTCCACGGGGCCGGGCTCGCCGGTGCGCGGGTCCAGGCGGCGCAGCAGCGCGAACGGCGCGTCGCCGCGCACGAGCTCGGCGACGAGCGCGGCGGGGTCGGGGTGCGGCACGGGGGTTCCTCCTCGGTGGGGCTGGCGCGGCCGGCCGTCGAGGGGAGCGCCCCGGCTGGCGGGCCCCCTCGACGAGGCGGCCACCGGGACGTGGGAGCGTCAGGCGACCGCCGACACCCACCACCACGCGCCGCGCGGCGCGCGCGGGCCCGGGCGCACGGCGGTCGTCGTGGTGGTCACGGGCCGCACCCTACTCCGCACCGGCGCGCGCCGGGCGATCGCGAGGCAATACCGTCTAGCACCGTGACCGATGCAGCCCAGTCCCCCCGGGACGACAAGCCCACGGTGTTCGTCATGTTCGGCGCGACGGGCGACCTCTCGCGCCGGCTGGTGATGCCGGCGTTCTTCCAGCTCGCCAAGCTCGGCCTGCTGCCGCCGCAGTGGCGCCTGGTGGGCAGCAGCCGCGGCGAGATGTCGCACGAGGACTTCCGCGGCTTCATCCGCGAGGCGCTGGAGGAGTTCGGCCCGCAGCCCTCCGAGGGCCCGTGGGACGACTTCGCCGAGCACCTGCTCTTCGCCAGCGGCGGCTTCAGCGCCGAGGACCCCGGCGCCCTGCCCGCCGTCCTGGCCGAGGCCCACGAGCAGCTGGGCACCGGGGACGTGCAGCTCGTGCACTACCTGGCGATCCCGCCGGGCGCGTTCCTGGCCACCACGAAGGCGTTCGACGCGCACGGCCTGGCGGCCGGCTCCCGCGTCGTCTACGAGAAGCCCTACGGCACCTCGCTGGACACCTTCGAGGAGCTCGACGCGGAGGTGCAGCGCGTCTTCGACGAGGAGCAGGTCTACCGCATCGACCACTTCCTCGCCTTCGAGGCGGCGCAAGACCTCATCCACGCCCGCCTGGCGAACCCCTGGCTGGCGGCGCTGTGGAGCCGCGAGCACGTCGCGCAGGTGCAGGTCGACATCGCCGAGACCCTCGACGTCGCCCAGCGCGCGAGCTTCTACGACGCCACCGGCGCCTTCCTGGACATGATCGTCACCCACCTGTTCCAGCTGGCCGCCACCGTGGCCATGGAGCCGCCGGCGGACCTGCGCCCGGAGACGGTGCAGGCGGCCCGCGACGCCGCGGTGCAGCGCTTCCGCGCGATGGGCCCGCAGGACGTCGTGCTCGGCCAGTTCGAGGGCTACCTCGACATCGACGGCGTGCCCGAGGGCTCGAGCACCGACACGCTGGCCGCGGCGCGGCTGTGGGTGGACACCGAGCGCTGGGAGGGCGTGCCGTTCCTGCTGCGCAGCGGCAAGAAGATGGCCGCCGACGAGCAGCGCATCACCCTGGTGCTCAAGCCCCCGGCCACCGGGCCCTACGCCGGCGACGCCGCCGGGGAGCCGGCCGTGGTGAGCTTCTCCCTGCTCGAGGGCGGCTCGCTGGACGTGCGCGCCACGGTGCGCCGCCCGGGCGTGGAGGGCGGGGCCGTGCAGGGCACCGCGAGCCTGGCGCTGGACCGCTTCGAGGGCACCGAGCCCGCGCTGCCGTACGCCCACCTGATCCACCACGTCCTCACCGGCGACCGCTCGCTGTTCACCGGCGTCGAGGGCCTGCGCGCCGCCTGGCGCACGATCGAGCCGTTCTCGCAGGACCGCCCGGCCGTGCTGCCGTACGCCGAGGGCACCTGGGGCCCGGCCGAGGTGGACCGCCTCGCCGAGCCGGGCCGGTGGTTCCTGCGCTGAGCACCACCGGGCCGGGCGCGGCGCCACCGGTGGTGCTGCGCCCGGCCCGTCCGCAGGACGCCGGCGAGCTGCTCACCGTCCAGCGCGCCGCGTTCGTCGCCGAGGCGCAGCGCTACGGCGACCCGCTGCTGCCGCCGCTGCGCGAGGACCTCGCCTCCGTCGCCGCCGCGGTCGAGGACCCGGCCACGGTGGTGCTGGTGGCCGTGCTGGCGCGCCCCGGGGGCGGGGAGCGCCTCGTCGGCGCGGTGCGCCTGCGCGTGGACGGCGCGCGCGGGCACGTCGGGCGCCTGTGCGTGGCCCCGGACCAGCAGGGCCGCGGCACCGGCACGGCGCTGCTCGCGGCCGTCGAGGCCGCCGCCCCGGCGGCGGTGCGCGAGTTCGCGCTGTTCACCGGCGGGGGCTCGGCGGCCACCCTCGCGCGCTACGAGCGCGCCGGGTACGTGCGCGCGAGCACCGGCGTGGACGACCGCGGCGTCGAGCTGGTGCACCTGGTCAAGCCGCGCGGCTGAGCCGGGGGCGCCGGAGCGGGCGCGGGCGGGGTCGCGGGGCCCGGTCAGGCGGCGTCGGAGAGCCGGCGCGCCCGGCGCAGCTGCGCCTGCACGTACGGGCGCGCCCGCCGCTGCCCGCCGCGCTCGGCGATGGCCGCGTCCAGCTCCTCCAGGCGCCGGCGCAGCCACGCCGGGTCGGCCGGCCAGCCGCGCCGGCGGCACTCCAGCAGCCAGTCCACCGGCGAGGCGTGCCCGCGCTGGCCGTTGCAGCGCCGGCAGGCGGCCGCCTCGTTCTCCAGCCACGACGGGCCGCCCTTGACGCGCGGCACCAGGTGGTCGGTGGTCGGGTGCACGAGGCGGTCCAGCTCGCGCCCGCACCACACGCACCGCGGGCCGTCGCGCGCCACCGCCAGCTCCAGGCGGTCGGTGCGCGCGAGCTGCCGGCCGGCGGGCTCGTGCTCGGCCACCGGCCGGCTCCCGCGCGCGCGCCTCAGACGGTCCGGTCCTGCTCGCCGAGCTCCCGGGCCCCCCGGTCCTGGGTGGGCAGGGGCTCCTGGGCCGGCGGCTCGTGCGCGGGTGGCTCGTGCACGGGGGGCTCGTGCGCGGTCGAGGGCTCGTGCGCGGTCGGCTCCTGCGCGGTCAGGGGCTCGTGCGCGGGCAGGAGCACCTCGGCCACCCGCCACGCCTCGGACCGGCTCAGGTGCAGGCCCATCTCGCGGTGCGTGCCCAGCCCGGAGTAGATCACCACGCCGGACAGGTCCGGCTCGGAGCCGTCGTCCTCGATGACGCTCAGGCACAGCCACGGCTTCACGCCGGGGCGGAAGTGCGCCAGGCGCATCGCCGGCAGGCTGCGCTCGCCGGTCAGGTAGGGCACCAGCAGCCGCACGTAGTCGATGTCGTACGTCTCGGTGCGCCCCTCGGCGCGCAGGACGACGTCCCTGCCCCTGACGGTCACGGACTCGGCGGCGGTGGCCCCTCGTTGCACGAGGTCCATACCAGTGCACGCGCGCTCCGCGTGCACGCCGAACGGCGTGTCAGGTGCACGCCCGACGTCGTGTCAGGGCCCTGCCGGGCGGCGCGCCGCCCCCGGCCCGGGACCGCTGCGCACCCGCGCCGGCTCAGGCGGCCAGCGCCACCACGGGCCGCACGAGCAGCCGGCCGGGCCCGCCGAGGCGCCCGGCGTGCAGCGAGCGCACCACGTGGCGCGGCGGGCAGCGCCGGGCCAGGACCACGCCGGCGAGCACGGCGGAGGCGGCCGAGCACACCACGACCGAGGGCTGCGCGGTCAGCGCGCCGTAGGCGGTCCACAGCACCGCCGAGAGCTGGGTGAGCACGAAGGTGCCCGGCGCCAGGCCCGCCAGCGAGCCGCGGCCCAGGGCGGTGCGCACCTGCGGCAGCATGCGCACCAGCGAGACGACGGTGGCCAGGACGCCCACCAGGGCGGCGCCGCCGGCCAGGTGGGCGCCCACCCCCAGGGGCACCCAGGCCGCCGCGGCCGCGCCCGCGCGCCGCAGCGGCACGCCCAGGCGGCGCCCGGCCAGCACGACGGTGACCACCGCGCACGCCAGGCCGGGGGCGTTGGCCAGCACCTGCGCGGGGTCCAGCAGCAGCAGCCCGTACGCCAGCCACGTGCCCGACGCCAGCGCCCCCAGCACCGAGGAGGAGAACGACAGGCCGCTGGCGTCGCCGCTGCGCAGCAGCCGGACGATCTGCGGCACGCCGGTGGCGATGCCGACGGCGGCGGCCGCCAGGCCGAGGGAGGGGATCAGGACGTCGAGAGGCACGTGCCTGTTCTTCGTCGGGCGAACCACCTCCCCTTGACCGCGCACACAGGTCCTCCACGACGTGACCCGCGTCACGCGCTCCGGCTCCCGCGCGGACCCGCCGCCCGGGACCGGGCGGTGGACTCAGCGGCGCGCGCTGCTGCGGCCCCGGCGCACGCCGTCGAGGCCGTGCCGGAAGGGGTGCGCGCCCAGCCGTCCGGCGGCGCGGGCGCCGACCCGCTCGGAGGGCGGCGGCTCGATCGCCGCCTCCTGCTCGGCGCGCTCGGCGCGCTCGCGCTCGGCCCGGCGCGCCGCCTCGGCGTCCTGGGCCGCGTCGGCGGCGGCGTGCTCGGCGTCCTCGACCGCCTGGCCCACCCGCACCCGCGGCAGCGCCTCGGGGTGCTCGCGCTGCAGCCAGCCCACGAGCTCCTCGCGCACCGCGCAGCGCAGGTCGTACAGCGACCCGCTGGAGTCCGCGCTCACCAGCACGCGGAACGTCACGAACGAGCCGCGCGCCTCGGTCACCTGCAGGGCGAAGACCTGCCCGTTCCACAGGGGGTGCTCGGCGGTGAAGCGCTCGGCGTGCTCGCGCACGCGCTGCACCGGCACCCGCCAGTCCACGTCCAGCTCGACGGTGCCGGTGATGTCGGCGGAGTTGCGCGTCCAGTTCTCGAACGGCGTGCTCGTGAAGTACGTCGAGGGCAGGATCAGCCGGCGGCGGTCCCACAGGCGCACCACGACGTACGTCAGCGTGATGTCCTCGACGTTGCCGAACTCGCCCTGCACCACCACGGCGTCGTCCACGCGCAGGCCGTCGGTGAAGGCGATCTGCAGGCCCGCGAAGACGTTCGCCAGCGAGGTCTGCGCGGCCAGGCCCGCCACCACCGACAGCAGGCCCGCCGAGGCCAGCACGCTCGTGCCCACCGCCCGCGCGCCCGGGATGGTCAGCAGCATCGAGGCGGCGGCCACCACGACGACGGCCGCGACGAACAGCCGCTTCAGCAGCGCGACCTGCGTGCGCCGCTGGCGCGCGCGCCGGTTGTCCTCCACGTCGATGGGGTAGCGGCTGAGCACCACGTCCTGCACGACGTTGGCGGCCACCACCGCCAGCCAGGCCACGAACGCCACCGTGGCCGTCTTCAGCGCGAAGAACGTCGGCGCCCGCCAGTCCGCCGGGCCGGTGTAGATGTCCAGGGAGACCTGCACGGCGACGATGGCCAGCAGCCCGGCGAAGGGCCGGCGCGCGCGCCGGGCCAGCGAGACGGGGATGTCGTGGCGGCGCGCCAGCCGGCGCACCCCCAGGGCCACCAGCTCGCTGAGCAGGACGGCCACGACGGCGGAGGCGGCGGCGACGGCGAGCGTGAGCCACACGGAGCGGCTGACGAACGGCAGGGCGGTGCTGAGCTCGGAGGGCACGGCAGGCGGCTCCCGGGGTGCGGGGACGGTGGACGTCGGCGTCCGTCGGACCGCTCCACGGTAGGCGACGGCGCCGGGCGCGGCGGTCGGGGTGCTCAGGCGGGCAGCCAGCCCACCCGCCCCACCAGCGCCGCGTAGCCGACGAAGGCCACCACGTCGATGGCCGTGTGCGCGACGACGAGGGGCATCGCCCGGCCCCAGCGCCGGTACACCCAGCCCAGCACGAGGCCCATCGCCACGTTGCCCACGAACCCGCCCAGGCCCTGGTACAGGTGGTACGAGCCGCGCAGCAGCGCGCTGACCGCCAGCGAGGGCACCGGCCGCACCCCCAGCTGCGCCAGGCGGTGCAGCAGGTACCCGGCCACCAGCACCTCCTCCAGCAGCCCGTTCTGCGCCGCCGCCAGCACCGAGACCGGCACCGCCCACCACGTGTCGGGCAGCGTCGAGGCGGCCACGTTCGTGTTGAAGCCCGCCGCGCGCGAGCCCAGGTACAGCGCCAGCCCGCACCCGCCGATCAGCGCGGCCAGGCCCAGCCCGCCCAGCAGGTCCCGGCCCGGCCGGCGCCCGTCCACGCCCAGCGTGCGCAGCGACTCCCCGCCGCGCGCCAGCAGGTACGCCACCAGCAGCACCGGCGCCAGCCCCGAGGCGATCGAGACCAGCTGCAGCGCCAGGTCCAGCCACGGCCGCTGCGGGGCGAAGCTGCCCAGCACCGTGGACGTCTGCGCGTTTAGCGCCTGCGGCGCGGTGAGCAGCCCGACGAAGCGCACCAGGGCGCGCACCCCGCTCATCCCCAGGGAGACGGCGAAGACCGCGACGAGCTCCCAGACGAGCAGCCGGCGCTCGCGCGGGTCGCTCACCACCGCCGGCGCGGGCGCCCTCACGGCGCCGGCGGCTGCTCGGCGGCCGGCGCGCCCGCCGCGCTCGGGGTGACCGGGGTGACCGGGGTGGCCGGGCTGCTCGCGGTCGCCCCGGTGCCCAGGTGCGCCAGGGCGGCGGCGTGCAGGTGCCCGTTGGTGGCCACCGCGTCGCCGCCGTGCGGGCCGTCGACCCCGGCGCGGGAGGTGAAGCGCCCGCCGGCCTCGGTGACCACCGGCACCAGCGCGGCCATGTCGTGCAGCGCCAGCTCCGGCTCGGCGGCGACGTCCACCGCGCCCTCGGCCAGCAGCATGTAGGACCAGAAGTCGCCGTAGCCGCGGGTGCGCCACACCGCGCGCGTCAGCGCCAGGAAGCCGTCCAGCGCGCCGCGCTCCTCCCAGCCGCCCAGCGAGGAGTACGCGAAGGAGGCGTCGGCCAGGTCGCTGACGCCGCTGACCGAGATGCGGGTGGCCGTCGCCAGGCTGCGCCCGGTCCAGGCGCCCGAGCCGGTCGCCGCCCACCAGCGCCGCTGCAGCGCCGGGGCGGAGACCAGCCCGACCACCGGCTCGCCGTCGTCGAGCAGCGCGATGAGCGTGGCCCACACCGGCACCCCGCGCACGAAGTTCTTCGTGCCGTCGATGGGGTCGACCACCCACTGCCGCTGCCCGTGCCCGACCAGGCCGAACTCCTCGCCGAGCACCGCGTCGCGCGGGCGGGTGCGCTTGAGCTGGGCGCGGACGAGCTCCTCGGCGGTGCGGTCGGCGTCGGTGACCGGCGTGAGGTCCGGCTTGGTCTCCACGGCCAGGTCCAGCGCCCGGAAGCGGTCCATCGTCACGCCGTCGACCTGGTCGGCGATCACGTGCGCCAGGCGCAGGTCGTCGTCGTAGCGCCGGCGGGCCGGCGGGGCGGCGGGGGAGGGCTGGGCGGCGGGCACGGCGCGAACCTACCTCCCCGCCCCGGGCGTCCAGCCGGCTCCCAGGTGCGCCGAGGATGCTGTCGGGCGCCGCGCAGCGGCGGCGCGAGCGGAGGAGGGGCGATGGCGGGGACCACCGCGGCACGGCCGCACGGCGACGACCGCGCGCACGACGGCGAGCCGGGCGGGCGGCCGGGCGGGCGGCCGCGCCAGGAGCACCTGTCGGAGCTGCCGGTGCGCCCGCGCGCCCGCGGGCTGCTGCTGGCCCTGGGCGGCGCGCTCGGGCTGCTGGCCGCCGTCGTCCTGACCGTCGAGCGCTTCCGCCTGGCCACCGAACCCGGCTACCGGCCCAGCTGCAGCATCAGCCCGCTCGTCTCCTGCCAGAGCGTCATGGAGAGCTGGCAGGCCTCCCTGTTCGGCTTCCCCAACCCGATCATCGGCATCGGCGCCTTCAGCGTCTGCACGACGCTGGGGGTGCTGCTGCTGTCCGGCACGGCGCTGCCGCGCTGGGTCGAGCGCGGCTTCCTCGCCGGCACGGCGCTGGCCGCGGTCTTCGTCGGCTGGCTGATCGCCTCGGCGCTGTACTCCATCGGCGCGCTGTGCCCGTACTGCGCGGTGGTGTGGGTGGTGGTGGTCGCCCTGTTCTGGGTGTGCCTGGCCGACGGCCTGGACCGCGGCCTGGTGCCGGTGCCGCGCGCGCTGCGGGGCGCGGCGCGCGCGGTCGTGGACTACCGGGCGCTGCTCGTGGTGCTGACCCTGGCCGCGGTCGCGGCCCTGGTCGCGGTGCGGTTCTGGAGCTACTGGGTGACGCTGCTGTAGGAGCGGCTACTGCTCGCGCTCGCGGCCCCGGTGCCGCTCGCGCTCGTCGTCGCGCTCCTCGCCGCGGCGCGCGGCCAGCAGGCGGCGGAAGGACTCCAGGCGCGCGGGCCCGGCCGCGCCCGCGCGCCCCTCGGCGACCCAGGCGTCCAGGGCGCAGTCCGGCTCGTCGTGGGTGCACCCGCGCGGGCAGCCCTCCTCGCCCGGCAGCAGGTCCGGGAAGGCGCTGAGCACCGCCTCGGGGTCCACGTGCGCCAGCCCGAAGGAGCGCACGCCGGGGGTGTCGACCACCCAGCCCTGCCCGTCCGGCAGCGCCAGGGCCGCCATGGAGGTGGAGGTGTGCCGGCCGCGGCCGGTGACGGCGTTGACGTGGCCGGTGGCGCGCCCAGCGTCGGGCACCAGCGCGTTGACCAGCGTGGACTTGCCCACCCCGGAGTGCCCCACGAGCACGCTGGTGCGCCCGCGCAGCCGCTCGCGCACGTCGTCCAGGCCCAGCAGCTCCCCGTCCGGGCCGCGGGAGGTGACCACCGCGTCCAGGCCCAGCGGCGCCCAGGTGCGCAGCACCTCCTCGGCCGGGCGCAGGTCGCCCTTGGTCAGGCACAGCAGCGGGCGCATGCCGGCCACGTACGCCGCCACCAGGCAGCGGTCGACCATGCGCGCGCGCGGCTCGGGGTCGGCCACGGCGGTGACCACGACGAGCTGGTCGGCGTTGGCGACGACCACCCGCTCGACCGGGTCGGTGTCGTCGGCGGTGCGCCGCAGCACCGTGCGGCGCTCGTCGATGCGCACGATGCGCGCCAGGGTGTCGGTGCGCCCGGAGGTGTCGCCCACCAGGCCCACCCGGTCGCCCACCACCACGCCGGTGCGGCCCAGCTCGCGCGCGCGCATCGCGGTGACCGTGCGCTCGCGGTCGGTGCCGGGCTCGACCAGGCACGTGGAGCGGCCGCGGTCGACGACCACCACGAGCGCGGGCACCGCGTCGGCGTGCGCGGGGCGCTCCTTGGTGCGCGGGCGCGAGCCGCGCGGGTTGGGGCGCACCCGCACGTCGTCCTCGTCGTAGCGGCGACGGCGCTCGCTCACGGCAGCCCCACGGCTCACTCGCCCCGCAGCATGGCCGCCCACATGCCGGGGAAGTCCGGCAGCGTCTTGCCCGTGGTGGCGACGTCCTCGACGAGCACGCCGTCGACCGCCAGGCCGATCAGCGCGCCGGCGGTGGCCATGCGGTGGTCGGCGTAGGTGCGGAAGACCCCGCCGTGCAGGGGGCGCGGGCGCACGAGCAGCCCGTCCCGCGTCTCCTCCGCGTCCCCGCCCAGGGCGTTGAGCTCGCTGGCCAGCGCCGCGAGGCGGTCGGTCTCGTGACCGCGCAGGTGCGCGATGCCGCGCAGCCGCGTCGGGGTGCTCGCCAGCGCCGCCAGGGCGGCGATCACGGGGGCCAGCTCGCCGGCCTCGTGCAGGTCCAGGTCCAGCCCGTACAGCTCGCCGCTGCCGCGCACCACCAGGCCCTCGCGCTCCAGGGAGACCTCCGCGCCCATCTGGTCCAGCACGTCACGCAGCAGGTCGCCGGCCTGGGTGGTGGCCTGCGGCCAGCCCGGCACGCGCACCCGCCCGCCGGCCACGGCCGCCGCCGCCAGGAACGGCCCGGCGTTGGACAGGTCCGGCTCGACCTGCACGTCCAGGGCGTTGACCTCGCCCGGCTCGACCGCCCAGCGGCCCGGCACCGAGTCGTCGACGACCACGCCGGCGTCGCGCAGCACCTCCACGGTCATGCGCACGTGCGGGGCGCTGGGCAGCTCCGGGCCCTCGTGCACGACCTCCAGCCCCTCGCGGCAGCGCGCGCCCACCAGCAGCAGCGCGGAGACGAACTGGCTGGAGCCGGAGGCGTCGATGCGCACCCGCCCGCCGCGCAGGCCGCCGGCGGGGCCGCGCACGCTGAACGGCAGCAGGCCGCGCCCGCCGTCCTCGACGACGGCCCCGAGCTGGCGCAGCCCGTCGAGCACGGCGCCCATGGGCCGCTCGCGGGCGCGCGGGTCGCCGTCGAACTCCACCGGCTCGGCCGCCAGCGCCGCCACCGGCGGCAGGAAGCGCATGACGGTGCCGGCCAGGCCGCACTCCACGCGCGTGCCGCCGGTGATCCGCCCGGGGCGCACCAGGCGGTCGCCGGGCTCCAGGCCCTCCACCCCGGAGCCCTCGAGCACCTCGGCGCCCAGGGCCCGCAGGCCGTCGGCCATGAGGGCGGTGTCGCGCGAGAGCAGCGGGGCGCGCAGCAGCGAGGGGCGCTCGGCCAGCGCGGCGACCACGAGGTAGCGGTTGGTCAGCGACTTCGACCCCGGCACGTGGACCACGGCGTCCAGCGGGCCGCTCGCGCGCGGCGCCGGCCACAGCTCGGGCGCGGGCCCGTCCGGTCGTGAGGGGGGGACGGCGTCGGCGGTGCTCGGGCTCACCCGCGCATCCTCGCAGCAACCCGCGCGCGCCTCGACCCCCGGCACGCCCCGGCCCGCGGGGCCGGGGCCGCCCAGGGCCCGGGCGCGGCGCTCGTGCTCAGCAGCGGCCCGCGCGCGGCTCAGGCGGCCCGGGCGGCCGCGAGCTTGATGTCCTTGCGGCCCGACTCCGCCGCGTGCGCGGCCTCGCGGGCGGCCAGCGCCGCCAGGCGCTTGGCGTCGCGCCCGGCCCGCCCGGCGCGCCAGACCACGCCCGGCTTGCCGGCGGTGTCCACGGCCGCGAGCAGCGCCGCGCCCAGCAGCGCCACGTCCTTGAGGAAGTCCCCGAGGACCTCCGAGCGCACGCTGCGGTCCTTCTCCGTCCAGAACGGGTGCGCCACGTACGCGGTGGGGGCCGCCGTGGTCGCCAGGACCGCGGCGGACAGCCGCGGCGCGCGGCCCAGGCCGAACAGGACGCCCGCGGCGGCCATCGCGGCGCCGTTCAGGCGCACCAGCAGCACCGGGTCCTGCGGCAGGCGCAGCGGACCGGCGATCCGCTCGGTCAGCGGCTCGGCGGCCGGCGCCAGGTCGGCGGCGCCGCGCACCTGGTCGATGCCGGTCTTGACGAAGACCGCGGCGAGCATCGGTCGGGCCACACGTCGCACCAGAGTCATGGGAGTTGCCTACCGCACCGGCGGCCCGTGCGCACCCGCCGGGACCCGCCGGGACCCGCCGGGGACCCGCCGGGCCCTGGCCCGGCCCCGTGCACCGGGGTGCGTCGGGACCGCGTGCCAGGGTGTGCGGCGTGTGCGGTCGGTACGCCCTGCGGCGGGACGTGGACGAGCTGGTGGCGCTCCTCGAGGTCGAGGAGGTCGCCCTGGACGGCGGCGGCGGTGCGGGCGGCGCCGGCGGTGCGCCGGGCGGCGCCGCGGCGGCCGCCCTCGCCCTGGCGGCCGAGCCCGGCGCGGCGGCACCGGTGGTGCTCGAGCGCTTCCGCCCCGGTGAGCCGGACGCGCCGCCCAGCCGCTCGCTGCGCACGCTGCGCTGGGGCCTGGTGCCCGCCGGGGCGCCGGACGCCTCCGGCGGCGCGGCGTGCGCGCCGGCCGCGGCGCTGCTGCGCGACGCGGCCCTGGCGCCCTCGGCGCTGGCCCGCCGCTGCCTGGTGCCGGCCGACGCCTGGTCCGCGCCGCCGGG
This sequence comes from Kineococcus gypseus, assembly GCF_050871305.1. Lineage (NCBI taxonomy): Bacteria > Bacillati > Actinomycetota > Actinomycetes > Kineosporiales > Kineosporiaceae > Kineococcus > Kineococcus gypseus. The sequence goes on from NZ_JBJLRD010000001.1 coordinate 29,633, forward strand.
CGGCGCGGACGGGCGGCTGGCGGCTGAGGACGGCTCGGTGCTGGCGCTGGCCGGCGTCTACGACCTCTGGCGCGACCCCGCCTCGCCGCCCGGCGGCCCGGCCCGCTGGCTGGCCAGCTTCGCGGTGGTCACCGCCGCGCCCGGCCGCGGCGCGGCCCCGGGCCCGCTGCCGCTGGCGGTGCCGCGCGACCTGCGCGACGCGTGGCTCGACCCCACCCTGGACGAGGCCGAGGACGTCGCCGCGCTGCTCCAGGCCGTGCCGCTGGACCGCTCCGGGCCCGCGCTGAGCACCGGCCCCGGCGGGCGCTAGCGGCGCGGCGCGCCGGGACACGCCGGGACGCGCCGGGACGCGCCGGGGCGCGCCGGCACCCCCGGGGGGCGCCCTCGGGCGCGTCGGAATGGGGCCGCCGGCGGGGGCGTTGGAACGGTCATGCTGGTGGCTGACAAGACCGGTGCCCGCACCGCGTCCCGCCCCGCCGCGGGGCCCCCGGGCCGGCGCGACGAGCGGCGCCCCGCGCGCGCGGCGGGCGCCCTGAGCGCCCGGCGCGGCGAGGGCCTAGGCTCGGGACCGATGACCGAACAGACCTCGAGGGCACCCTCGGAGGAGAGCGCCGACGAGCGCGCGGCGCGCTTCGAGCGCGACGCGCTGCCCTTCCTCGACCAGCTCTACTCCGCGGCGCTGCGCATGACGCGCAACCCGGCCGACGCCGAGGACCTCGTCCAGGACGCCTTCGCCAAGGCGTACGGGGCCTTCCACCAGTACCAGCCGGGCACGAACCTCAAGGCCTGGCTGTACCGGATCCTCACCAACACGTACATCAACACCTACCGCAAGAAGCAGCGCGAGCCCCAGCAGTCGCACGCCGACGAGATCGAGGACTGGCAGCTGGCGCGCGCGGAGTCGCACACCTCCTCGGGCCTGCGCTCGGCGGAGACCGAGGCCCTGGACCACATGGCCGACTCCGACGTCAAGCGCGCCCTGCAGCAGGTGCCCGAGGACTTCCGCATGGCGGTCTACCTCGCCGACGTGGAGGGCTTCGCCTACAAGGAGATCGCGGAGATCATGGGCACGCCCATCGGGACCGTGATGTCGCGGCTGCACCGCGGCCGGCGGCTGCTGCGCGAGCTGCTGCGCGACTACGCGGTCGACCGCGGCGTGTCCGGTGCCGCCGCGCGCGAGAAGGAGGCGTCGTGAGCGGGCAGCAGGAGCAGGAGCGCACGGGCTCCGGGCAGCTGAAGCAGGAGTGCCGCGAGGTGCTCGAGCGGGCCTTCGAGTACCTCGACGGCGAGATGGCCGAGCTGGACTGCGAGCGGCTGAAGGCGCACCTCGTCGAGTGCGCCGGCTGCGTGCAGCAGCTCGCCGAGGACGAGCAGCTCAAGCGGGCGATCCGCGACGGCTGCCCCTGCGAGACCGCGCCCACCCAGCTGCGCGCGCGCATCCTCGTGCAGATCACGGAGGTCGGCGCCACGGTGCGCTGAGCCGGTGCCCGCCCTCGGGCCCGGACGACGAGGGGCCCCGGTCCGCGCGGTCCGGGGCCCCTCGTGCTGCGCACCCGCTCAGGCGTTGGGGCGCTTGCCGTGGTTCGCGGCGTTGCCCTTGCGCGAGCGGCGCTTGCGGCCTCGCTTGCTCACGAGCTGCTCCTCCCTGTCGAGATCTCCGGCGACCATCGTCCCACGGGGTGAGGGGTGCTCAAGCTCGCACCCCGCGCGCCCGATGCCTGCCGGGTGACGATCGCGCAGACCTCGCCGGCGCCCGGGCAGCGCCACGGGCGGGACGGTGCCGAGGACCTCATCACGCCCTACCTGCGGGCGCTGGTGGAGCTGCGCGGCTCCGACCTGCACTGCAAGGCCGGCTCCCCGCCGCGCGTGCGCATCGACGGCCGGCTGCGCCAGCTGCAGGCGCCGGCCCTGACGGCGGACGACACCGAGGAGATGCTGCGGCAGATCCTGCGCCCGGACCTCGTGGAGGAGTTCGCCCGCACGCACGAGGCGGACTTCGCGCACAGCCTGCCCGGCGGCGGGGGGCGCTTCCGCGTCAACGCCTTCCGCCAGCGCGGCGCGGTGGGCCTGGTGCTGCGCCGCGTGGCGGCCAAGGCGGTGCCGCTGGCGGGGCTGGGCGTGCCGCCGGTGCTGGAGCAGCTGGCCCTGGAGCACCGCGGCCTGCTGCTGGTGACCGGCCCGACCGGCTCGGGCAAGACCACGACCCTGGCCGGGATGATCGACCACATCAACTCCGTGCGCGAGAGCCACGTGGTCACCATTGAGGACCCCATCGAGATCCTGCACGAGGACAACCGCTCGATCGTCAGCCAGCGCGAGGTGCGCCTGGACACCGCGGACTTCACCACCGCGCTGCGCGCGGCCATGCGCCAGGACCCCGACGTCATCCTCGTGGGGGAGATGCGCGACACCGAGACCGTCAAGGCGGCCCTGTCGGCGGCCGAGACCGGCCACTTCGTGATGTCCACCCTGCACACCATCGACGCGGCCGAGACCGTCTCGCGCATCATCGACTTCTTCCCCCCGCACGAGCAGAAGCAGGTGCGCCTGGCGCTGGCCGGCTCGCTGCGCGGCATCGTGTGCCAGCGCCTGGTGCCGCGCGCGGACGGGCGCGGCCGCTGCGTCGTGATGGAGGTGTGCGTGAACACCGGGCGCATCGCCGACGCCATCGCCGACCCGGACAAGACGCACCACATCACCGACCTGATCCGCGAGGGCGGCTTCTACCAGATGCAGACCTTCGACCAGCACCTCGTGGCGCTGGTGCGCGACGGCGTCGTCGCGCTGGAGGACGCCCAGCAGGCGGCGACGAGCCCGCACGACCTCGGCGTGGAGCTGCGCCGCCTGGGCCTGCTGGCCTGAGCCGCCCGCGCGGGCGCCGCTCCCACGGGCGCCGCGGCGGCCGGTGAGCGGCTCAGGGCGTCAGCGCAGCGCCCAGCAGCGCCGCGGCCGCCGCCCGGTCGCCCGTCACCCGCAGGCGCGGGTCGTCCGGTCCGGTGCGCCGCCACAGCAGGCGGGCCAGCACCTGCGCGGGGCCGGCGACCTCCGCCACCACGCGCCGCGGCTCGCCCAGCACCCAGCGCCGCCGCGGCGCCAGCAGCAGCACCCCGGCGGCCGGTGCGGGCACCCGGCCCAGGCGCACCTGCCGCGGCAGCAGGGCCTCGACGACCTCGGCCACGCAGTCGGCGGCCACCGCCTCGGCGTCCCCCGCCTCGACGTCCACCGCCTCGACGTCCACGGGGTCGGTGTCCGCCGGGTCGGCGGTGCCCGGCGGGCCCAGGGCGTCCTGCAGGTCCCAGCGGTGCACGAGGGTCTCGTGCAGCTGCCGGCGCGACCAGTCCGCGACGACGCCGCGGCCGTGCAGGGTGCGGCAGGGCGTCGCCGGCGGCACCGCCAGCGCCCGCCGGAGCTCGGCGGCGGCCGCGGCGTAGGCGGCCGCCGGGTCGGCGGCGCCCGGGTCGGCGGCGCCCGCGTCGGTGGCGCCCGGCCCACCGCGCTCGGGCGGCAGCGGGCCGGCGGGGGAGCGGCGGGTGCTCGCCGCGGCCCACCGGTGCACCGCGGTCAGGTGCGCGGCCAGATCCCCCACCGACCAGGCGGGGCAGCCGGGCACGCGCGCGCCGAGGGCGCCGCGCTCGCCGGCGGCGGTGAGCAGCCGCGCGAACCGCTCCTGCTCCCGGGCCAGCGCGCGGCGGTGCCCCTCCGGCCCGTTCAGCACCGCGGGGCCGCGCCGGCCGCCCCGGCCGGGTGCGCGCCCCCGCGGTGGAGCTGCCGGGCGTGGCGGGGCTGCCGGGCGCGGCGGGGTTCCCGGGCGCGCTGGGGTTCCCGGGCGCGGCGGCGCGACGGGCGGTCCGGGCGGGGGGAGGCGTCGAAGGAGCCGGCGGTCCAGCCGCCGGCGGCGCGGGAGTCCGCCCCGAAGAACCAGGCCAGCGGGCCCAGCAGCGGCGGCACGAGGAGGACGGCGATCCAGAACCAGTCGGGAGTGGTCACGTCCTCGAGGGTGCTCGCGCCCGCCCCGGCCGCCCAGTGGCAGTCCTGCCGATGTTCGCCGCCATCCTGCCAACCCGGCCGGACGCTGGCACACTGCCCGTGTGACCCCCCTGCGCTCGGTCGCCGTGGTCGTCGGCGAGGGCTTCGCGGCCTTCGAGTCCGCCATCCCCTGCGAGGTCTTCGGCATCGACCGCACCGACGACGGCGTGCCCGCCTTCGACTTCGCCGTCTGCTCGCCCGGCGGGCGGCCGGTGCGCTCCGCGCAGGGCTTCACCCTGACCCCCGACCACGGCCTCGAGCGCCTCGACGAGGCCGACCTGGTCGTGGTGGGGCCCGCGCCCGGGCTGCGCGGGCCGGGCGCGCAGGTCCTGGTGCCGCACCTGGACGCCGCGCTGGCGCGCGGCGCCACCGTGGCCAGCCTGTGCAGCGGCGCGTTCACCCTCGCCGCCGGCGGCTACCTCGACGGCCGCCGCGCCACCACGCACCACCGCTACGCGGCCGAGCTGGCGCGCGCGTTCCCCGCCGTGCAGGTCGTCCCCGACGTCCTCTACGTGCAGGACGGGCCGATCGCCACCAGCGCCGGCACCGCCGCCGGCATCGACCTGTGCCTGCACCTGGTGCGCGAGCACCACGGCAGCGCCGTGGCCGCCGCGATCGCCCGGCGCATGGTCGTGCCCCCGCACCGCGACGGGGGGCAGGCGCAGTACGTCGAGGCGCCGGTGCGCCCGTGCGCCGACGAGTCCCTGCAGCGGGCCCTGGTGTGGGCCGCCGCCCACCTGGACGAGGAGCTCGACGTGGCCCGCTGGGCCCGCGCGGCGGCGATGTCCCCGCGCACCTTCGCGCGCCGCTTCCGCGCCGAGACCGGCGTGACCCCGCACCGCTGGCTGCTCGAGCAGCGCGTCGGCGCCGCCCGGCTGCTGCTGGAGGAGGGCGACGAGGGCGTCGACGAGGTCGCCCGCCGCTGCGGCTTCTCCTCCGCGGCGATGCTGCGCCAGCACTTCCTGCGCCTGGTGGGCACCACCCCCACCGCCTACCGCCGCGCCTACCGCGGCGCGCGCACCCCCGTGGGCACCCCGCTGACCCTGCCCGCCGCCCGCACCCCCGTCGCGGCGGGCGCGTGAACCGCCCGCACGGCCGCCTGGCGCGGCTGAACGCGCTGCTGGGCGACGTGCGCACCCGCCTACACGGGCACGACCTCTTCCTCGTCTCCGCGGGCGTGACGTTCTACGCGGCGATCGCCCTGGTGCCCTCGCTGGTGGTCTCCGTGCGCCTGCTGGCGCTGCTGCTGGGCCCCGAGCGCGTGGTCGAGCTGGGCGACGCGGTGGCGGAGGCGCTGCCCACCGCCCAGCGCGCCGGGCAGGTCGTCGGCGACCTGGTGCGCACCGCCGTGCAGGTCGGCTGGAGCGCGGTGCTCTTCGCGCTGGTGCCGGCCACCGTCTACGGCGAGGGCCTGCGCCGCGGCTTCAGCCGCGTCAGCGCCCGCTACCCCGACCCGCCGCCGCCGCCGGTGCGCGGGCGCGTCGGCGCCTGGGGGGTGCGGCTGCGCGCGGCGCCGCTGCTGCTGCTGGCGCCGGTGGGCTTCCTGGCGGTGCTGGAGGTGGCCCCGTTCCTGGTGCGCTGGTTCGGCGCCGGCCTGCCCGGCGCCGCGCTGGCCGTCTACGTGGCCCTGACCCTGGACTGGCTCGTCATCTCCCCGGTGCTGGTCTACGTCTACCGGGTGCTCGGGCCGGTGCGCACCGGCTGGCGGGCGAGCCTGTGGGGCGCCTACTGCACCGGGGCGTTCATCTCCGGCTTCCTGCAGGGCTTCGTGCTCTTCCTGGCCATCCCCGTCGACCTCGGCTCGCCGTTCGGCGGCTACACGCAGGTCGGCGGGGCGGTCGCGGTGTGCCTGTGGCTGTGGGTGCTCACAGCGCTGACCGTGTACGGCTACGCCTTCACCCTGGAGCTGCAGAGCCGCTTCCACCCGCCGGTGCCGGGCGGGCGGGGGGCGGTGCGCGCCGTGCACGGCCCGGTGCGCGGCTGAGCGCCGCCCCGGGCCGTGCCCGGGGCGGCGCCCAGCCGGCGGCTCAGAGCCTGAACTGGCGCGTCGCCGCCTCCAGGTCCGCGGCGACCTGGCCGAGCTCGGAGACCGCCGAGCGCACCGAGCCGACCTGCGCGGCCGTGCCCGAGACCGAGCCGGCCGCCTCCGACAGCGCCCCGGCGATGCCGCCGGAGCTGGCCGCGGCGCTGTGCAGCGTCGCGCCGATCGAGGTGGTCGTGGCCAGCTGCTGCGCCACCGCCGAGGCGATCGTGGCCTGCTGGGCGTCGATGTGGGCGATGGTGCGCGAGATGGAGTCGATGTCCGAGCGCACCGCGGCCGCCTCGGCCTGCACGGCCGTGAGCGTGGGGGCGATCTCCTCGGTGGCCTGCGCGGTCTGGCGGGCCAGCTCCTTGACCTCCTCGGCCACCACGGCGAAGCCGGCGCCGGCCTCGCCGGCGCGCGCGGCCTCGATGGTGGCGTTCAGCGCCAGCAGGTTCGTCTGCCCGGCGATGGCGGTGATGGTGCGCAGCACGTCGGCGATCTGCTGCGAGGAGCCGCCCAGGCGCTCGACGGTGCCGGTGGCGGCGTGCGCCAGCTGCACCGCCTCGCCGGCCACCACGGTGACCGTGCTGGTGGTCGACGAGACCTCGTCGGCGGCCGCGCGCAGCTGCTCGACGGCGTCGGCCACGTCGCGCACGCCCTCGGAGACGCCGCCGGCGTCGCCGGCGACCTGCTCGATCTGCGCGGCGGTGCTGCCGGCGGTGCCGGCCAGCTGGGCGCTGGCGCCCTCCAGCACGCTCGCGGTGCCCGTCAGGCGCTGCGCGCCGCGGCTCATCGCGGTCACCGCCTCGCGCACGCCGGTCACCGCGTCGCGCAGCGCCCGGTTCGCCTCGCCGAGCTCGTCGGCGCGCTCGTCGGCGTCGACGGCCACCGACAGGTCGCGGTCGGCCAGCCGGCGCAGGACGCCGGTCAGGCGGGTGATGCGCCCCACGAGGGTGCGCGCCAGCGCGGCGATGAGCAGGCCCAGCACGACGGCCACGCCCAGCCCGGCCAGGGCGGTGTCGCGCACCAGGTCGGTGCGCCCGGCCGCGATGCGGTCGGTGACCGCGGAGGTGTCCGCCTCGGGCAGCCAGCTGGTGACGACCCAGTCGTAGGCGCCGTAGCGCGAGACGCCCACGGTCTGCGGCCCGGAGGGCAGCTCGACGGTCGTGGTGGTGAACCCGCCGTCGGGCAGCTCGGCGGCCAGCGCGAGCAGGCGCTCGACGTAGGGCTCGCCGTCGGCGTCGCGCGCGGCGAGCATGTCGTCGCCGTCGGCGGCCCCGTCGGGGGCGACCACGGCGCGCCCGCGGGAGGCGGCGGCGCTGGAGAAGACGGCGTACTGCCCGGTGCGGCCCACGGTGGCCTCGGCCAGGCGCGCGCGCAGGTCGGCGGTGACGTCCGCCTGCGGCAGCCCGACGAACACCGCCCCGGCCACGCGGCCGTCGACGAGCAGCGGCTCGTAGACGGTGACGTACTGCTGGTCCACCACCGTGGCGGTGCCGTGGTAGGTCTCGCCGGCCAGCAGCGAGGCCACCACCGGGTTGGGGCTGCCGTCGTCCTTGGCGGCGGGGATGTAGGTGCCGATGGCCCGCTTCCCGCTGGTGCCCACCACGGTGGTCGCCACGCGCAGCATGTCCCCGGACTCGTTCAGGCGCTGGAAGACGGTGACGGCCGCGCCGGTCAGGCGGGCGACCTCGTCCACGCCGGGCACGGCGGTGGCCGGGTCGCTCTGCTGGCCCAGCCAGGTCTCGCCGAAGCGCAGCTGCGGCAGCACGACCTGGCCGGCCTCCTTGGTGACCTGGTTCGTCGCCGTCCAGGTCGCCGAGCCCTCCAGGCGCGGCGCGCCCAGGGACAGCAGCCGCTGGTCGACCACGCGCAGGTCGCCGTCCAGTTGCGCCTGCACGGAGGCGGACTGCGTGGCCACGGTGGTCATCACCTGCCCGCCGGCGTCGCGCAGGGACTGCTCGGACAGCGCGCGCACGTCGCGGGAGGTGTCCTCGGCCAGGTCGCCGACCTGCCAGGCGGTCAGGCCGCTGAGCAGGCCGGCGGTGACGACGACGGCCCCGACGCCGGGGACCAGGAGCTGCGAGCGCAGGGAGCGCGGACGGGAGGAGGCCACGCCACCCCATCGGCAGCCGCGGGCGCGACCTTCACCCCCGGTGCGCAGCCGTCGTGCCCGGCGGGGCCGCGCGAGGCCGCCCGGGGCGCCCGTCAGGGGGAGGGGCGCTCCCCGGTGCGGCCGTCGAGCTGCTCGCGCAGCACGTCCGCGTGCCCGGCGTGGCGGGCGGTCTCGCCCACCAGGTGCACCAGCACCCAGCGCAGCGAGACGGGCGTGCCGTCGGCGGTGGTGCCGCGATCGGTGAGCTTCAGGGCCGCCACCGAGGCGTCGGCGGCCGCGCGGGCGCGCTCGTAGTAGGCCAGCACCCCCTCGGTGGTCTCCCACGGGTGCACGGTCCAGTCCGCGCGCGGGTCGTCCTCGAACGCCGCGGCGGGCACCGCGTCGTGCTCGCGGCCGAACGCGCGGCACAGCCAGCCGTACTCCACCGACGCCAGGTGCTTGGCCAGGCCCAGCAGCGAGGTGCCCGAGGGCACCAGCGGCCGGCGCAGCCGCTCGTCGTCGAGGTCCTGCAGCTTCCACAGGACCGCCCGGCGCTGCTCCTCCAGGGCGGCCACGAGGATCCGCTTCTCACCGGCCGTGGCCACGACGCTCGTCACGGTGGGCAAGGGTAGTGCGCGCGGGCGTCACCGCCCGGCGGGCGGCCGGGGACCGGTGCGCAGGGGTGGTGCCCGCCCGCGCGCTGCGCCACCCTGGCGCGGTGAGCCCGGTCCCGCGCGCGGTGCTGTCCGCGACGACCCTGGACAGCCCCGACCCGCAGCGCCTGGCCGGCTTCTGGCGCGAGCTGCTGGGCTGGCGGGTGGTGGAGGACTCCGAGGGCTGGGTGCTGCTGCGCCCGCACGGCGACGGCGCCGGCGCGGGTTTGGCCTTCCAACGCGAGCGGCTGCACCGGCCCCCGGCGTGGCCGGCGCGCGCCGGCGAGCAGACCCAGCAGGCGCACCTGGACGTCGAGGTCGACGACCTGGCCGCCGCCGCCGAGCGCGCCGTGGCGCTGGGTGCGCGGCTGCAGGAGCACCAGCCCCAGCAGGACGTGCGGGTCCTGCGCGACCCCGACGGCCACCCCTTCTGCCTGTTCACCCGCGCCTGAGGCGCGGGCCCGCGCCGCGGGCGCCCTCGCTACCGTGGGCCGGTGACGACGTCGAGCCCGGTGCGCGGGCGGGTCGAGGCGCTGCACGTGCACCCGGTCAAGGGCCTGAGCGCCCAGCCGCTGCGTCAGGTGCGGTTGACCGCCGGGCGCGGGGTGCCCTTCGACCGGGTCTTCGCGATGGCGCGCCCCGGCGGGGAGTACGCCCCCGGCGTGCGCCGGGGCCTGTCCAAGCGGCAGTTCTTCGCGCTGGTCGACGAGGCGCGCCTGGCGGGGCTGCGCACCCGGCTGGACACCGCCACCGGCGTGCTGGCCGTGGCGGTGCGCGAGCACGAGGTGCTGCGCGCGGACCTGCGCACCGAGCAGGGGGTGCGCGCGGTGCTGGAGCTGTTCGCCCGCGTGCTCGACCTGCCCGCCGGGGTGCTGCCGGTGTGGGCGCACGAGGAGGGCCGGCGCTTCACCGACACCGCCCCCGGCGGCGAGGAGGCCATGGAGCTGGTCTCCGTCCTCAACCTCGCCTCCGTGCGCGACCTGGAGCGCCGCGCCGGCGTGCCGGTGGACCCGCTGCGCTTCCGCGCCAACGTGCACGTCGACGGCCTGCCCGCCTGGTCCGAGCTGGACCTGGTGGGCGCCGAGTTCGACCTGGGCGGGGTGCGCGTGCGCGGGGCGTTCCCCACGGTGCGCTGCGCGGCCACGGAGGTCGACCCCGCCACCGGCCGGCGCGACCTGCCGGTGCCGCAGCTGCTGGTGCGCGCGTTCGGGCACGACCGGATGGGCCTGTACGTGCAGGTCCTCACCGGCGGCACGCTGGCCGTCGGCGGTGAGCTGCGTGCGTGACGACCTGCGCCTGCGGGTGGCGCGGGCGGACGACCTGACCCCCTCGGTGCGCCGCTTCGTCCTGGAGGACCCCGCCGGCGCGGCGCTGCCGGGCTACCGCGCCGGCGCGCACGTGGCCGTGACCACCCCCGCCGGGCACCGGCGCAGCTACAGCCTCGTCGAGCCCGGCGCGCGCGCCCCGCTGCGCTACGTGCTGTGCGTGCGCCGCGACGCCGACGGGCGCGGGGGGTCGGTGAGCATGCACGACGACGTCGCCGTCGGCGACGAGCTGGACGTCTCCGCGCCCGCCAACGCCTTCCCGCTGCTGCGCGCGCGGCGCTACCTGTTCATCGCCGGCGGCATCGGCATCACGCCGGTGCGGGCGATGGTCGGCGAGCTGCGGGCGCGCGGCGGGGCCGAGGTGCGGGTGCTGTACCTGACGCGCAGCCCCGAGGAGACCGCCTTCCTCGACGAGTTCTCCGCCGACGGCTCCCTGGTGCACCACAGCGCGCTGCACGGCCGGCTGGACCTGTGGCCGCACCTGGCCGAGCCCGACGACGACGCGCGCGTGTACTGCTGCGGGCCCACCGAGCTGGTGCGCGAGGTGCAGGCGCTGACCGCGCACTGGCGGCCCAGCCGGGTGCACGTGGAGGACTTCGCCGGCGTGGACGCCCTGGGCGGGCGGCGCGCGCCGTTCACGGCGGTGTGGGAGCCCACCGGCGCGCGCGTCGAGGTCGACGCCGGGACGACGGCGCTGGCGGCGCTGGAGCGCGCCGGCGTCGTGCTGGAGGCCTCCTGCGGCTCGGGCACGTGCGGCACGTGCCGGCTGCGGCTGCTGGCCGGCGAGGCCGAGCACCGCGACATGGTGCTCACCGCCGACGAGCGCGCGGGCTGGTTCATGCCGTGCGTGTCCCGGGCCCTCTCGCCCGAGCTGGTGCTCGCGCCGCCGGATCGGCCGGGGGGACCGGGGGGTGGGCCCGCGGCGGGGGTCCACTAGAGTTCCGGTCCACACGGTTCAAGCACGAGCCTCCCCCTGAGTCGTGGCAGGAGGCTCGCAGTGACGTCCGTCAGCGGTGCGACGGTCCCGCAGGAACCGGTCGTGGCCCTCGCGGCGGTGACCCGGCGCCTGCACGTCGCCGTCGGCGCGGCCACCCGCACCGCGGAGGTCGCCGACGCCGTGGTCGCGGCGGTCCTGGAGGCCGTGCCCGGTCTGCTCGGCGCCAGCGTGACCGTGCGCCGCGGCCGGCGCGCCACCACCGCGGCCGGCTCGGGCGAGCTGCCCCGGCGCGCCGACGAGGTCCAGTACGCCGCCGGCGAGGGGCCGTGCCTGCAGGCGATCGCCACCGGCGCGCCGGTGCACCTCGAGGACGTGGTGACCGAGCGGCGCTGGCCGGCGGTGACGCCGCGCTTCGCCGCCCTGGGCGTGGGCAGCGTGCTGTCCTCGCCGCTGGTGCCCGCCGACGACCTGGAGTGGTCGGCGGGGCTGAACGTGTACGCCCCGGACCCCGAGGGCCTCGACCCGCAGCGGCGTGCGCGCACCGAGGTCGTCGCGGCCGTGGCCGCCGGTGCGGCCTCGGCCTTCGCGCACCGCCAGCGCGCGCTGAACCTGGAGGAGGCCGTGGCCACCAACCGGGAGATCGGGGCGGCCGTCGGCGTCCTCATGGCCCTGCGCAAGATCACCAAGGAGCAGGCCGTGGCCGAGCTGCGGCGCGTCTCCCAGCACGCCAACCGCAAGCTGCGCGACGTGGCCGCCGAGGTGCTCGAGACCGGTCAGCTCGCCGAGCCGGCGCCGGGGCGGGCGGGGCAGCGCTGACCCGCCCGCCTCGGCGCCGGCCCGGCGAGCGGTGCCGGGCCGGGCGGCTCAGCCGCCCTCGTGCACCCGGGTCAGGAACGCGCGGGTGCGCTCGTGGCGGGGCGCGCCGATGACCTGCCCCGGCGGGCCGTGCTCGACGACGACGCCACCGTCCATGAACACCACCTGGTCGGCCACGTCGCGCGCGAACGCCACCTCGTGCGTGACCACCACCATCGTGGTGCCCTCCGCGGCCAGCTCGCGCATGACCGAGAGCACCTCCCCGACCAGCTCGGGGTCCAGCGCCGAAGTGGGCTCGTCGAACAGCATGAGCTTGGGCTCCATGGCCAGCGCGCGGGCGATGGCCACGCGCTGCTGCTGACCGCCGGAGAGCTGCGCGGGGTAGTTGTGCACCCGGTCGGCCAGCCCCACGCGCTCCAGCAGCGCCAGGGCGCGCTCGCGCGCCGCGGCCCGGGCCTGCCCGCGCACCAGCACCGGCGCCTCCACGACGTTCTCCAGCGCCGTCATGTGCGGGAAGAGGTTGAAGCGCTGGAAGACCATGCCGATGTCGCGGCGCTGCCGGGCGATCTCGGCGGCGGTGAGCCGGTGCAGGCGCCCGCCGCGCTCGCGCAGCCCGACGAGCTCGCCGTCGACCCACAGGCGCCCGCCGTCGATGCGCTCCAGCGCGTTGATGCAGCGCAGGAACGTCGTCTTGCCCGAGCCGGAGGGCCCCAGCAGGCACACGACCTCCCCGGCGCGCACCTCCAGGTCCACGCCCTTGAGGACCTCCACGTGCCCGAAGGACTTGTGCACGTTGACCGCGCGCACCAGCGGGCGCGCCGCGTCCGCACCCGGCAGCGCGCCGGGGACCGCGCTCACTTCTGCGCCCCCGGGCCTATCGCCACGCCGGCCGCGGCGGTGCGCGCCGGCGCCGCGGCGCCGAAGCCGCGCCCGAAGCGCCGCTCCAGGAAGTGCTGCCCGACCATGAGGACGCTGGTGAGGACCAGGTAGTACAGCACCGCGGCCGCCAGCGCCGGCAGCACCTGGTAGGTGCGCCCGCTGATCTGCGTCACCTGGTAGAAGAGCTCGACGGTCACCGGCAGCGCGCTCAGCAGCGAGGTGTCCTTGACCATGGCGATCAGCTCGTTGCCGGTGGGCGGGACGATGACGCGCATCGCCTGCGGCAGCACCACGCGGCGCATCACCTGCCGCCCCGTCATCCCCAGCGCCTCGGCGGCCTCGTGCTGGCCGCGGTCGACGCTGAGCAGGCCGGCGCGCGCGATCTCGGCCATGTAGGCGGCCTCGGACAGCCCCAGGGCCAGCACGCCGCCGGCGTAGCCGCCCAGCCAGGCGTACACCGTCGACTGCTCCACGGTCAGCAGGCGCAGCTCCGGAGTGCCCAGGGCGTCGGTGAGCAGGAAGTCGAACGGCACGCCCAGCGACAGGCCGCTGCCGAAGAGCGCGCCCAGGCTGCCGGTGAGGAAGAGCAGCACGTAGCGCGGCACCGAGCGGAAGAACCACGTGTACACCCACGCCGCGCCGGAGAGCAGCGGGTTGTCCGACAGGCGCAGCACCGCCAGGAGCACGCCGACGGCCACGCCGATCGCCATGGCCAGCACCGTCATGAGCAGCGTGCCCAGCAGCAGGCCGCGGATGACGGCGTTCTGGTTCATCACCTCGAACGTGAACGCCCAGTCGAACGCGGGGCTGGTCAGCAGCAGGTGCGCCAGCATCGCGACGAGCACCGCGATGACCGCCAGCGCCACCCACCGCCACGGGTGGCGCACCTCCACGGCGTCGACGCGCCCGGGGCGCTCGCCGCCGACCGCGCCGACCGCGCCGACCGCGCCCGTGCCGGGCTCCTGCGGGCTCACGGCGCCGGGTTCACCGGGAACTCGTCCACGGCGCCGTCCTGCGCGCCCCACGCCTCGATCGCGGCCGAGTACGCGCCCTCCTCGGCCAGGGCGCTCAGCGCGCGGGAGACCGCCTCGGCGGTGCCGGTCTGCTCCAGCGGCACCACGATGCCGTAGGGGGCGGCGTCGTAGATGTCCCCGGCGAGCTCGATGCCCTCGCTCTGCTGCACCGCGTACGCGGTCACGGGGGAGTCGGCCAGCATCGCCTGCACGCGCCCCTGCACCAGCGCCGCGGTGGCGTCCTGCTGGGAGTCGAAGGGGACCACCTCGATGGCCGGGCGGCCGGCGTCGGTGCACGCCTGCTGGCGCGCGGGCAGGTCCTCGTCGGACTGCACGGTGCCGTTCTGCACCGAGACCGTCACGCCGCAGGCGTCGTCCGGGTCGACGCCGTCGGGGTTGCCCTCGCGCACCGCCCACTGGGTGCCGGCGTTGAAGTACTGGACCATGTTCACCTGCTGCAGCCGCTCGGCGTTGATGGTGAACGAGGAGATCGCCGCGTCGTAGCGGTTGCCCTGCACGCCCGTGATGAGGGTGTCGAACCCGGCGTTCTGGTACTGCGCCTCCAGGCCCAGCTTGGCGGCCACGGCGTCCATGAGGTCGATGTCCATGCCGACGACCTCGGTGCCGCGCAGGAACTCGTTGGGCGCGTACTCGGCGTTGGTGCCCACGCGCAGCACGCCGGAGTCGCGCACCTGCTGCGGCAGCAGCTCCGCCAGCGCCGGGTCCGCGCTCACCGAGGGCGCGGCGGCCGGCGCCGAGCTGGGGGCCGCGCCCCCCTCGGAGCCGCCGGACAGCGAGTCGGAGCCGCAGCCGGTCAGGGCCAGGGCGCCGAGCGCCAGGGCGCCGAGCAGCGACGTGCGGGGGGTGCGAGCGAGCACGGGACGTACCTCCGGGGTCGGGGTGGGCCTGGACAGTGTGGACCACGCCGGGCACCGCCCGTGCGGGGTGGCCGCCCGCCCCGGGTGTCGTTACGCAGATGTCACACGCTCGCGCCGCGGCGCGCTCAGCCGGTCGCTGAGCGTGCGCCGCAGGCGCTGGCGGCCGCCGTCGAGCACCGCGTGGTCCACCTCGACGGCCGCGCCGCCGTCGCCGCCGAGCACCACCGTCATCACCCCGTTGGCGAACCACGGCCCGTTCTCCACCTCCCAGCTCACCTCCGGGTCGCGCACCCCCGCCGCGCGCGCCAGGGCCCCCGCCAGGGCCCGCACCGGGCGCGCGTCCAGCAGCCGGTTGGCCACGCGCACCCCGCGCGAGAGCGGGTTGCGGAAGGGCGACATCACCAGCTGGTGCACCGCCGGCGCGCCCGCCCCGGCGCCGGGCAGGCGCACCCGCGCGGTGTAGCTGCAGTGCACGTCGCCGGAGAGCAGCAGCACGCTCGCCGGCGGGCGCGGCCCGGTGACGGCGTCGGCCAGCAGGCGCACCAGGGCGTCGAAGGAGGCGCGGAAGGCCGCCCAGTGCTCCAGGTCGGCCGCCTGGCGCAGCGCCTCGGCCCACCGCGCCGCCCGCGGGCCCCAGACCCCGTCGGCGACGGCCTCGTCGAAGCCCTCGGCGTGGTGGATGCCGTGCAGCAGGAACGCCGGCAGCGTCGTGGCCAGCAGCACGTGCCGGGCCGGCCCGTCCAGGCCGTCGCCGGCGCCGAGCACCTGCTCGCGCACCCAGCGCCACTCCGCCTCGTCGGCGATGCGCCGCCGGCCCGGCTGCAGGCGCCGCGCGCAGCGCGAGTCCACCGCCACCAGCCGCGCCGGGCCCACGTCGCGCGCGAAGCTCCAGCGGGCGGTGGAGGGGTCCCCGTCGGCGCGCAGCGCGAAGGCGTCCAGCAGGCGGTCGCGCTCGGCGTCGTCGGGCTCGGCGCGCAGCCGGGCCAGCAGCTCGTCCCCGGCCAGCTCGGCGGGGGAGAGGTTGCCCAGGTGCTGGTGGACCCAGTAGCTGGCGAAGGCGCCGGCGACGCGCTCGCGCCACCAGGGCCGGCGGGAGACCTCCTCGCGCCAGGCCTGCGAGGTGTTCCAGTCGTCGCGCAGGTCGTGGTCGTCCAGCAGCATGCAGGTCGGCACGGTCGAGAGCAGCCAGCGCACCGCCTCCGGCCCCCACGTCTCGTGGTAGAGCCAGGTGTACTCCTCGAAGTCGCCGATCTCCTCGCGCACCTCCTGCTCGGCGTCCCGGCCGGTGCGGTGCCGCTCGCGCAGCCGCTCCTTCAGGGCCGGGGTGGGGTCGTCGGCGTAGACCTGGTCGCCGACGAAGAGCAGCAGGTCCGGCCAGCGCTCCTCCACGGCGTGCTCGGCGAGCATGCGGTGCGCCAGGGCGCTGAGGGCGTCCACGCCCACCAGCCGCACCGACTCCGGCCCGTCGTCGCCGGCGCGCCGGCACGAGCCGAACGCCAGGCGCAGGTCGGCGCCGGGGGCGGGGGTGCGCACCTCGCTGGCCGGCCAGCGCCACGACGCCGCCGGCGGCGGCCAGGCCACCTCCTCGTCGAGCAGCACCCGGTAGGGCAGGCGCTGCCCGGCGGGCAGCCCCTCCACGACCGCGAGGGCGTAGTGGTGCCCGTGCAGGGTCAGCGTCGGGGTGCTGCCGCTCGCGGTGCCCCCGCCGGGCAGGTCCACCTCCACGCGCACCGTCGCGGGCCGGCGCGCCTCCACCCACACGGTGGCGCTGCCGGCGTCCACGTAGCGCAGCAGCGGGCCCAGCAGCAGCGCGGGGGGTTCGTCCTGGTGGGCCCGGTCCTGGACCTCGTCGTTCGGCGGCATCCGGCAATCTTGGACCGTGCCGGCCGATCCGCGAACCGTCCGCCGCGTGGAGCGTCACCCGGACGCCGCGTTCGACCCCTCCGCGTGGCCGGACTCGGTACCGGCGGTGACGCACCTGCTCACCGAGGGCCTGGACCTGCCCGCGGGGGTGACCTTCCTCGTCGGCGCCAACGGCTCCGGCAAGTCCACGATCGTCGAGGCCGTCGTCGAGGTGCTGGGCGTGCACGCCGAGGGCGGCTCCAGCGCGCACCTGGCCGGCGCCGACCGCGGCCGCGGGGGCGACCGCTCCGGCCTGGCCGAGCGGCTGCGCGCGGTGCGCTCGCCCGGGCGCCGCGGGCCGGTGTTCTTCCTGCGCGCCGAGACCGCGCACCGCTTCTACACCTACCTGGAGGAGGCGGCGCACGAGGGCGCCGGGCCGCCGCGCCCGCACGCCCTGCACCGCCTCAGCCACGGCGAGGGGTTCGTGGAGGTGCTGCTGGGCAGCAGGTGGGTGCGCGAGGCCCGGGTGCTGCTGCTCGACGAGCCGGAGTCGGCGCTGTCGCTCGAGAACCAGCTGCTGCTGGGCGCGGAGCTGGCCCGGCTGGCCGGCGAGGGCCGGCAGGTGCTGTGCGCGACGCACTCGCCGGTGCTCACCTCGCTGCCCGGCGCGCACCTGCTCCAGCTCGACGGCTCCGGCATCGCCCCGGTGGCCTGGGAGGAACTGGAGCTGGTGCACCACTGGCGCTTCTTCCTCGACGCCCCCGAGCGCTACTGGCGCCGGGCGACGTGACGCGCCGCGCGGCGCCGCGCGCCGCCGCTCAGGGCTGCTGCACGCCCAGCCAGTCGTACCAGCCGCTGTGCAGCACCAGCCACGCCAGCAGCCCGTAGCCGGCCTGGCCCGGGTGCACGCCGTCGCCGGCGGCGAGGTCGGCGTACCAGTCCTCGTGGTCGGCCAGCGGGGTGAAGGTGTCCACGTAGAACACCCGGCGCCGGGTGCACACGTCGGCGAAGGCGTCGGCGAGGTCGCCGATGCGCTCGTTGCGCTCCTCGTCGGCCACCGGGGTGGGGCCGACCACCAGGGCGGGCAGGCCGCGCGCCTCGCACTCGTCGAGGACGTTGGCCAGGTTCAGCCGGCTGCGCGCCAGCGTGGTGCCGGCGTCGAGGTCGGCGTGGCCCAGGCCCACCACGAGGCGGTGCTCGTCGCCGCCGGCGAAGCGGCGGGCGGTCTCGTCGCGCCAGCGGGCGTTGAGGTCGGTGGTCGTCTCGTCGGGGACGCCCAGCGGGTACAGCGTGATGTCGCGGTCGTCGCGGGGGGTGCGCGCCGAGACGCGCCCGACCCAGCCCAGGGCGCGCGGGTCGCCCACGCCGGTCACGAACTCGTCGCCCACCAGGCACACCCGCACGTCGTAGCGGCCGTTCACAGCTGGTCCTCGCGCACGGGGGTGGTGCTCCTGTCGTCGGTCGGGGGAGTGCGCGAGCCAGGGTAGTGCGCCTACGGGCCCAGCAGCGCCGCGACGTCCAGCGGCGCCAGCGCCACGCCGAGGTCCAGCTCGACCGTGCCGTCGCCGGGGCGCAGCACGTGCGTGGCGCGGAACGCGCCGTCGTCGAGGACGTGCGTGGTCGGCGTGCGCTCGCGCGGGTCGACGACCCAGTACCGGGGCAGGCCGGCCGCGATGCGCTGGTGCGTCCGCGTCGGGCTCGGGCCCACGAGCAGGTGCCCGTCGACGTGCTCCACACGGGTGTCCTCCGGCATCGCGTCGTGCTCGTCCCAGGAGACCGGGTGCCCGCTCCCGGGTGTCGTCACCGCCACGTGGTACCTCCTCCGCTCCCCGGCAGCGTACGGCGCGGCCCCCGCCGCCCGGGAGGGCTGCGGGGGCCGCGCGGTGCCGGTGGGGGTGCGCCTCAGCGGTCGAAGGCCTCCGCGACCAGCTGCTGCTGCTCGGCCTGGTGGCGCTTGACCGAGCCGGCCGCCGGGGAGGCCGAGGCGGGGCGCGAGACGCGGCGCAGGCGGGTGCCCACGCGGGTGAAGAGGTTCATCGCCACGTGCTGCCAGCCGCCCTGGTTGGCCGGCTCCTCCTGCACCCACACCAGCTCGGCGTCGGGGTGGGCGTCGGCGACCTCCATCAGCGCGTCCACCGGCAGCGAAGCCAGCTGCTCGACGCGCACGACGGCGGTGCGGCGGTCGCCGCGCCTGGCCCGCTCGGCGACGAGGTCCCAGTAGACCTTGCCGCTGCACAGCAGGACGCGGTCGACCTGCTGCGGGTCCAGGCCGCCCTCGTCGCCGACGACCTCCCGGAACGTGCCGGAGGTGAAGTCCTCCAGCGCCGACTGCGCCGCCTTCAGGCGCAGCATCGACTTGGGGGTGAAGACGATCAGCGGGCGGCGCGGGCGCGCGTACGCCTGGCGCCGCAGCAGGTGGAAGTAGCTCGCCGGCGTGGAGGGCACCGCGACCGTCATGTTGTCCTCGGCGCACATCTGCAGGAAGCGCTCGATGCGCCCGGAGGAGTGGTCCGGGCCCTGGCCCTCGTAGCCGTGCGGCAGCAGCAGCACCACCGAGGAGCGCTGGCCCCACTTCTGCTCGCCGGCGGCGATGAACTCGTCGATGACGGTCTGCGCGCCGTTGAAGAAGTCGCCGAACTGCGCCTCCCACAGCACCAGGGCGTCGGGGCGCTCCACCGAGTAGCCGTACTCGAAGCCCATGGCCGCGTACTCGCTCAGCAGCGAGTCGTAGATCCAGAACTTCGCCTGGTCCTGGCCCAGGTACAGCAGCGGCGTCCACTCCTCGCCGGTGACGCGGTCGGTGAGCACCGCGTGGCGCGAGACGAACGTGCCGCGGCGCGAGTCCTGCCCGGCCAGGCGCACCGGTGTGCCCTCCAGCAGCAGCGAGCCGAAGGCCAGCAGCTCGCCCCAGCCCCAGTCCACGCCGCCCTCGCGCGACATCTGCTCGCGCTTGTCCAGCAGCTGGCGCAGCTTGGGGTGCACGGTGAAGCCCTCCGGCGGGTTCGCCTGCACCGTGCCGATGTGCCGCAGCACCTGCGCGTCCACCGCGGTGGCCCGCGTGGTCACCGGCGCGCGGTCGTCGGCCTCCTGGGCGCGGGGGCGCTCCAGGCCGCCGCGCCCGTCGCCGCCGTCGCCCTCGGAGGACTCGCGCGTCTCGGCGAAGGCCCGCTCCAGCTGGGCGGAGTAGTCGCGCAGCGCCTCCTCGGCGTCCTCGACGGTGATGTCGCCGCGGCCGATGAGCTGCTCGGTGTACTGCTTGCGCACGCTGCGCTTCTTCTCGATGAGGTTGTACATCAGCGGCTGCGTCATCGACGGGTCGTCGCCCTCGTTGTGGCCGCGGCGGCGGTAGCAGACCATGTCGATGATGACGTCCTTGTCGAACGCCTGGCGGAACTCGAACGCCAGCTGCGCCACGCGCACGCACGCCTCGGGGTCGTCGCCGTTCACGTGGAAGATCGGCGCCTGGATCATGCGGCCGACGTCGGTGGCGTACACCGACGAGCGCGCCGAGGCCGGCGCGGTGGTGAAGCCGACCTGGTTGTTGATGACCACGTGCACGGTGCCGCCGGTGCGGTAGCCGCGCAGCTGCGACAGGTTCAGCGTCTCGGCGACCACGCCCTGCCCGGCGAAGGCGGCGTCGCCGTGCAGCAGCACCGGCAGCACCGGGAACGAGGCGCCGGCCTTGTTCAGGCGGTCCTGCTTGGCGCGCGCCACGCCCTCGAGCACCGGGTCCACGGCCTCCAGGTGCGAGGGGTTGGCGGCCACGTACACCTTCGTGCACTCACCGTCCTCGCCGGTGAAGGTGCCCTCGGTGCCCAGGTGGTACTTCACGTCGCCCGAGCCCTGCACGGTGCGCGGGTCCTGCACGCCCTCGAACTCGCGGAAGACCTGGCTGTAGCTCTTGCCGGCGATGTTGGTCAGCACGTTCAGGCGCCCGCGGTGCGCCATGCCCAGGCACACCTCGTCCAGGCCCTCGGTGGCCGCGCGCGAGAGCAGCGCGTCCAGCAGCGCGATGACGGACTCCCCGCCCTCCAGCGAGAAGCGCTTCTGCCCGACGTACTTCGTCTGCAGGAACGTCTCGAACGCCTCGGCGGCGTTCAGCCGGCGCAGGACCCGCAGCTGCTCGGCGGCGCTGGGCTTGGCGTAGGGCCGCTCGACGCGGTCCTGGATCCAGCGGCGCTGCTCGGGGTCCTGGATGTGCATGTACTCGATGCCCACGGTGCGGCAGTACGAGTCGCGCAGCACGCCGAGGACGTCGCGCAGCTTCATGTGCGCCTTGCCGCCGAAGCCGCCGGTGGGGAACTCGCGGTCGAGGTCCCACAGCGTCAGGCCGTGCGACTCGATCTCCAGGTCCGGGTGGACGCGCTGGCGGTACTCCAGCGGGTCGGTGTCGGCCATGAGGTGCCCGCGCACGCGGTAGGCGTGGACCAGCTCGACCACGCGCGCGGTCTTGTTGATCTGGTCGTCGTGCGAGACGGAGATGTCCGCGGTCCAGCGGATCGGCTGGTAGGGGATGTGCAGCGCCTGGAAGACGCGGTCGTAGAACCCGTCCTCGCCCAGCAGCTTGCCGTGCACGACCCGCAGGAACTCGCCCGAGCCGGCGCCCTGGATGATGCGGTGGTCGTAGGTGGAGGTCAGCGTGATGACCTTGCTGACGGCCAGGCGGGTCAGCGTCTCCTCGCTGGCGCCCTGGTACTCCGCCGGGTACTCCATGGCGCCCACGCCGATGATCGCGCCCTGGCCCTTGACCAGCCGCGGCACCGAGTGCACGGTGCCGATCGTGCCGGGGTTGGTCAGGCTGATCGTCGTGCCGGCGAAGTCGGCGGCGGTGAGCTTGCCGCCGCGCGCGCGGCGCACCACGTCCTCGTAGGCGGCCCAGAACTCCGCGAAGTCCTTGGTCTCGCACTCCTTGACGGCCGGCACCATCAGCTGGCGGGTGCCGTCCGGCTTGGGCAGGTCGATGGCGATGCCGAGGTTGACGTGCGCCGGGTGCAGGACGGCGGGCTTGCCGGCGTCGTCCAGCGCGTACGCCGCGTTCATCGACGGCATCAGGCCCAGCGCCTCGACGACGGCGTAGCCGATGAGGTGCGTGAAGGAGACCTTGCCGCCGCGGGCGCGCTTGAGGTGGTTGTTGATGACGATGCGGTTGTCCACCAGCAGCTTCGCCGGCACCGCCCGCACGCTCGTGGCCGTGGGGACCTCGAGCGACTCCTCCATGTTCACCACGACGCGCGCGGCCGGGCCGCGCAGCTTCTCGACGGTGTCGCGCTCGGGGAACGGCGCGCGCTCGGGGGCGGGCGCGACGCCGGCCGGGCGCGCCGCCGTCGGCGCGGGCGGGGCGGTGGTGGCCGTGACGGCGGTGGCCGCCGAGGTGGTCGACGCCGCCGCGGTGCCGGCCCCGGGTGCCTGCGCCGGGCTGCCCGCGGGCGCCTGCGCCGGGCCGCCGGCGGTGCTCACCGGCGCCGGGGCCGCCGGGCGGGCGGGCGCGGCCGGGCGGGCGGGCGCCGCCGCGCCGGCGTCCGCGCGGTGGGTGCCGTTCGCGCCGGCGGCGCCGCGCGGGGCGACCTGCGGCGCGGGCCGCGCGGCCGGCGCGGCGTGGTGGGTGGTGCCGTTGGCGGACCCGGCGGCGGTGCCGGCGCCCGCGGTGCTGCTCGTGCCGCTCGTGGTGCTCGTGGTGCTCGCGCCGCCGGCGGTGGCGGTGCTGGTGGTCGAGCCCGCGGGGTTCTCCGCGGGGGTGTAGTCGGCGAAGAAGTCCCACCAGGCCTCGTCGACCGAGTGCTTGTCCTTCAAGTACTGCTCGTACAGCTCGTCGACGAGCCACTCGTTCGGGCCGAACGTGGAGAGCTTGTCCTCGTGGGGCGAGGGCTGCTGAGGCACGGCGTTGTCGCCTTCTTCCTCGGGTCGGGCTACGCGGGCGCCCCTCCAGCCTATCCCTCGCACCAACGCCCCGAGGCACCACCGGGTGCCGCCGCAGCCTCACCGTGCGTCACGTGCGTGACGTGCGCGACACCCGGCCTGGGCGCCGGCGGGGCCGGGCCTCAACGGGCCGCCGGCGCCTCGCGCGGCAGGTGCACGTCGATGCGGCAGCCGCCGCCCGGCGGCGTCGGGCCCACCCGGATCGTGCCGCCGTGCAGCTGCACCGCCCAGCGGGCGATGGCCAGGCCCAGGCCGGTGCCGCCGTCGGTGCGCGCGCTGCCGCGCTGGAAGCGCTCGAAGACCCGCTCGCGGTCGGCGTCGGCGATGCCCGGCCCCTCGTCCTGCACGCTGATGCGCACCACCGGCCCGGCCGCGTGCGCCGAGACGCGCACCGTCCCGCCCGGCGGGGAGTGCCGCGAGGCGTTGTCCAGCAGGTTGGCCACCACCTGGTGCAGGCGCGCGGAGTCCACCTCCACGCTCAGCCCCGGCGGGTCCACCGCCACCGCGTAGCGCACGTCGCGCCCCGTCATCGACATCGCGCGCGCCGCCTGCTCCAGGAACGGCTCCAGCGCCAGCTCCTCGCGGTCCAGCGAGACCGCCCCGGCGTCCAGGCGGGAGAGGTCCAGCAGCTGCTCGACCAGCCGGCCCAGCCGCTCGGTCTGCGCCAGCGCCGTGCCCAGCGTCTCGCGGTCGGGCTCGGTGACCCCGTCGACGAGGTTCTCCATCACCGCGTGCAGCGCCGAGACGGGCGTGCGCAGCTCGTGGCTGACGTTGGCCACCAGCTCGCGGCGCTCGCGGTCCACCGCCTCGAGGTCCTGCGCCATCCTGTTGAAGGCGTCGGCCAGCTCGCCCACCTCGTCGCTGCTCGTCGAGCGGACCCGCCGCGAGTAGTCGCCGGTGGCCATCGCGCGCGCCGCGGCCGTCATCTCCCGCAGCGGCGAGGTCATCCCGCGCGCCAGGAGCTGGGTGAACACCAGCGTGACGACGATGGCCAGCGGCAGCGTGTAGCGCGGGCCGATGCGCAGCGCGTCCAGCCGCAGCCCGGCCCACACCAGCAGCGAGGCCACCGTCACGGACGCGGCCACCAGCAGCGCCAGCTTCGTCTTCAGCGAGTGCACCGGGTCCAGCGGGCGCACGTCCGGCCAGGGGCGGCGCGTGGCGGGCAGCCCGCCGTCCGGGCGCACGCTGGCGCGGGCGCGCGCCCGCGCGTCGCGGGCCGCGCCGGTCAGCGGGATCGGGCCGGTCAGGCCCGTGGAGGCCGGCCCCGCCGCCCCGCCCGCCCCGCCCGGCCCGGCGGGGGCGGGCCCGGCGCCGCGCTCGCCGCTCACGCCCGCTCCTCCGCGCCTCCCGGCTCGCCGGGCTCGAACGCGTAGCCGACGCCGTGCACGGTGCGCACGAGGTCCGCGCCCAGCTTGCGGCGCAGGGCCTTGACGTGGCTGTCGACCGTGCGGGTGCCCGAGGCGTCGGCCCAGTCCCACACCTCCTCGAGCAGCTTCTCGCGGGTGAGCACCGTGCGCGGGGAGCCGGCCAGGCACACGAGCAGGTCGAACTCGGTGGGCGTCAGGTGCACCTCGGTGCCCGAGCGGCGCACGCGCCGCTGGTCGCGGTCGACGACGAGCTCGCCGCCGGCGACGGCGAAGGTGAGGGTGCCGGCGGCCGCGGGGGTGCCCACCAGCTGCCGGGCCCGCTCCACGCGGCGCACCAGCGCGTTGACCCGCGCGACGAGCTCGCGCATGGAGAACGGCTTGGTCATGTAGTCGTCCGCGCCCACGCCCAGGCCGACCAGCTTGTCGGTCTCGTCGTCGCGGGCGGTGAGCATGAGGACCGGCACCGGCCGAGAGGCCTGCACCCGCCGGCACACCTCCAGCCCGTCGAAGCCGGGCAGCATCACGTCGAGCACGACCACGTCGGGGTCCACGCGCTCGCACAGCTCCACCCCGCCGGGGCCGTCGCCGGCCGTCTGCACCGCGTACCCCTCCGCGCGCAGGCGCCGGGCGACGGCGTCGGCGATGGTCGGCTCGTCCTCGACGACGACCGCCGTGCGGGTGGGGGCGGCGCCGGCGCCGCCGGGGGAGGTGCCCGTGCTCATGGCAGCGAGGGTAGGCCGCCGCGGCGGGCGCCGGACCGGTCGGCGCGCGCGTGCACGAGCCCTCCACCCGATCCGACCCCCGCCGCCGCCCCGTCACCACGGCGCAACGCGGCGGTGACGCAGCCGAAACGCCGGGCTGGTGCAGTGCCGCCCATGAGCACCCCCCACCCCCGCCGCTCCGTCCTGCGCGCGGCGGCCGGCCTGTCCGCCGGCGCCGCCGCCACCACCGCCCTGACCCCCGCCGCCGCGGCCGCCCCCGCCGCGCCGGTGCGCACCCTGCAGCGCGGCACCGGCCGGCGCCGCCGCGGCACCTACGTGCCCGCCGGGCCGGGGGACGTCCTGTGGGGCCGCCTGCCCAACCGCGACACCGAGCCGGTGGCGGTGGTGCACCCCGGCGACGTCGTCGTCCTCGACACCGTCTCGCACGAGGGGATCCTGGAGGACCAGGGCAAGGACCCGCTGGGCTACTTCACCTCCTTCGGCGTGCCCGAGCGCGACGTGCTGCGCGACGCGGTGGAGATCGCCGCCGGGGTGCCCCACGACGGTCCCGGCCCGCACGTGGTCAGCCGCCCCGTGGCCGTCGCCGGCGCCGAGCCGGGCGACGTGCTGAAGGTGGAGGTGCTCGACCTGGAGCTGCGCGTGCCCTACGGGGTGATCTCCAACCGGCACGGCAGGGGCGCGCTGCCCGGGGAGCTGCCCGAGGCCTGGCGCGGCGACCCGGCGCTGGCGCAGTACTTCAACCCCGGCGGCAACGTCAGCGTCTTCACCTCCGTGGCGCCCTCGCGCGCCGGCCTGGTCGGCGTCATGCCCGGCGAGCGCGCCCCGCGCTTCCCGCTGGCGCCGTTCCTGGGCCTCATGGGCGTCGCGCGCGATACCTCCGCCCTGGTGGACTCCGTCCCGCCGACCGTCGCCGGCGGCAACATGGACGTCAAGGACCTCGTCGTCGGCTCCACCCTGTACCTGCCGGTGCAGGTGCCCGGGGCGATGTTCTTCGTCGGCGACCCGCACATGGCGCAGGGCCACGGCGAGGTGGCGCTGACGGCCATGGAGGGCTCGCTGCGCGCCACGGTGCGCCTGTCGGTGGTGCGCCCCGGCGAGGGCGCGCCGCGCCTGACGGCCGACTACCCCTTCGCCGAGACGCCCGAGCACTGGATCCCGGTGGGCCTGTCGGACCCGGACGGGCCCGAGGGCGGCGGCAACGGCACCGACCTCGACGAGGCGATGCGCACGGCGGTGCGCAACGCCATGTCCTTCCTCACCGAGGACCTCGGCCTGCCGGGCCCGGTCGCCTACGCCTACCTCAGCGCCGCCGGCGACTTCCACGTCTCGCAGGTCGTGGACCGCACCGTCGGCGTGCACGCCACGCTGCGCAAGTCGGACCTCGGCCGGCGCTGAGCGGGCGGACCCCCGCCGCGCCCGCCCGCGCGGGGCGCGGCGGGGGCCCGCTGCTCGTAGGATCCAGGGGTCATGGACTCACCCGCCGGGCCGCGCAGCGGCCCACCCCACCACCGCGTCCCGGCCTCCCCCGAGGGGCCCTCGTGCTGACGGAGTGGCTCCTGCTGCTCGTCGGGGTCCTGCTCACCCTGGGCACCGCCGTCTTCGTCGCCGCCGAGTTCTCCTTCGTCACGCTGGACCGCTTCGCGGTCGAGAAGGCCGCCGAGGAGGGCGACCGCCGCGCCGCCGGGGTCCTGCCGGCGCTGACGACCCTGTCCACCCAGCTCTCCGGCGCGCAGGTCGGCATCACGCTGACCACCCTGCTGCTCGGCTACCTCATGGAGCCCTCGCTGGCGGCGCTGCTGGACGTGCCGCTGAGCGGTGCGGGCCTGTCCGAGCCGGTGGCCTCCACGGTCTCCACCGTCGCCAGCGTCGTCGTCGCCACCGTCTTCTCGATGGTCCTGGGCGAGCTGGTGCCCAAGAACCTGGCCCTGAGCCTGCCGCTGCGCACCGCCGGCGTCGCCGCCCCGCTGCAGCGCGGCTTCACCTGGCTGGCCGGCCCGCTCATCGCCGTCCTCAACGGCAGCGCGAACCGCGTGCTGCGGGCCGTGGGCGTGGAGCCGCAGGAGGAGCTCTCCGGCGCCCGCTCGGCGCGCGAGCTGGCCTCGCTGGTGCGCCGCTCCGCCGACATGGGCACCCTCGACCCGGGCACCGCGAACCTGCTCAGCCGCACCCTCGTCTTCGGCGACCAGACCGCCGCCGACGTGATGACCCCGCGCGTGCGCATGGAGGCCGTGCGCCTGGAGGAGAGCGCCGCCGACGTGGTGGCGCTGGCCCGCTCCACCGGGCACTCGCGCTTCCCCGTCACCGGCGACGACGACGACGACGTGCGCGGCGTCGTGCACGTCAAGGCCGCGGTGGCCGTGCCCGTCGAGCGCCGCCACGAGGTGCCGGCCGCGGCCCTCATGCAGGACGTGCGCCGCGTGCCGGACTCCCTGCGGCTGGAACCGCTGCTGCTGCAGCTGCGGCAGAAGGGCCTGCAGTTCGCCCTCGTCGTCGACGAGTACGGCGGCACCGCCGGGGTGGTCACCCTCGAGGACCTCGTCGAGGAGATCGTCGGCGACGTCTCCGACGAGCACGACCGCGACCGCGACCGCGCGGGCCTGCGCCAGCACCGCGACGGCTCGTGGACGGTGCCGGGCCTGGCCCGCCCCGACGAGGTGCAGGACCGCACCGGCGTGGAGGTCCCCGAGGCGCCCGAGTACGAGACCCTGGGGGGCTTCGTGATGGCCCGGCTGACCCGCATCCCCGTCGTCGGCGACGAGGTCGCCGTGGACGGCGCCGTCCTGCGCGTGGCGCGCATGGAGGGCCGCCGGGTGGACCGGCTGCGGCTGCGGCTGCGCCCGCCCGCCGCGGTGGGCGCGCCGGTGCCCGGGGGCGCCCCGGCGGGTCCCGGAGCGCGCGCCGGTGCCCGCGCCGGTGCCCACGCCGCGTCCGCGGGCAGCGGGGAGGTCCGGTGAGCACCGGGGCCTCCCTGCTGGTCGGCGTGCTGCTGCTGGTCGGCAACGCCTTCTTC
Source organism: Kineococcus gypseus (assembly GCF_050871305.1). Lineage (NCBI taxonomy): Bacteria > Bacillati > Actinomycetota > Actinomycetes > Kineosporiales > Kineosporiaceae > Kineococcus > Kineococcus gypseus. Next base: position 57,135 of record NZ_JBJLRD010000001.1, read on the forward strand.
GTCGGCGCCGAGTTCGCCGTCCTGTCCGCGCGGCGCAGCCAGATCGAGCCGCTCGCGGCCACCAGCGCGCGCGCCCGCTCGGCGCTGCACGCCATGGAGCACGTCTCCGCGATGCTGGCGGCCTGCCAGCTCGGGGTCACGCTGTGCTCGCTGGGCCTGGGCGCGGTCGCCGAGCCGGCGCTGGCGCACCTGCTCGAACCGCTCTTCGAGGCGGTGCACCTGCCGCACGGCCTGGTGCACCCGGTCGCGGTCGTCATCGCCCTGACCGTCGTGGTGTACCTGCACGTCGTGGTCGGCGAGATGATCCCGAAGAACCTCAGCATCGCCGGCCCCGACCGCGCGGTGCTGCTGCTCGCGCCGCCGCTGGTGGCGATCGGGCGGGCCACCGGCCCGCTCATCCACGCGCTCAACGCCGTGACCAACGCGCTGCTGCGCCTGGCCGGGGTCGAGCCCAAGGACGAGGTCGCCAGCGCCTTTACGGTCGAGGAGGTGCAGTCGATCGTCGCCGAGAGCCGGCGCGAGGGCACCCTGGAGGACGAGCACGGGCTCGTCTCCGGGGCGCTGGAGTTCTCCGACCGCAGCGTCGGGGAGATCGCCGTGCCGCTGGCGGACCTGCGCACCGTCACCGTGGGCGCCACGCCCGCCGACGTCGAGGCGCTGGTGGCGCGCACCGGCTTCAGCCGCTTCCCCGTCCTGGACGCCTCCGGCGACCTGCACGGGTACCTGCACCTGAAGGACCTGCTCTACGCCGACGACGAGCGCTACACCGAGCCGGTGCCGGAGAAGCGCATCCGCCAGCTCGGCACCCTGGGCGACGCCGAGGAGGTCGAGGACGCCCTGGCGTCCATGCGCCGCACCGGCGCGCACCTGGCCCGCGTCGTCGACGCGGGCGGGCGGGTCACCGGCGTGGTCTTCCTCGAGGACGTCATCGAGGAGCTCGTCGGCGAGGTCAGCGACGCGACCCAGCGCGCCCGCGCCTGACGCGCGCGCCCCCCGCGCCGAGCGCGCGGGGGGCGCGGGGGGTGCACCGCCGGGGCGGCGGGGTCCTCAGCGGCGCGCCAGCCGGCGCCCGCTGGGCGTGTCCGCGGGGGTGTACGCCAGGCCGTAGTGCGCGTAGATGCGCGGCTCGTCGTCCGGGCCCAGCTCCTCGTCCGTGCCGAACTCCGGCGCGGCCTTGACGACCTCCTTCGTGACGGCCACCCGCACGTCGTGCCGGCCCACGGCCGCCTGGTCCAGCGGCACCACGACCACCTTCTTGAAGCCGGGCAGCCCGGTCTCCACGGCGGCGAAGAGCCACTCGTCGGTGGCCGCGTCGACGTACACCGACGCCAGCGTGCCGATCTTCTGGTCGGTCGCGTCGACGACGGCCGCGCCCTTCCACTGGTTGAGGTCCTGAACGAGGATCGCCATGGCGCCACTGTGGCCGAGGCCGCCGCGGGCGGCCACCGCGGCGCGCGGCGGTGCGCACGGGAGCTCCACGAGCCCTCCCCGCGCCCCGGCGCCCCGGCGGCGCGGGCGCCGCCGCGCGGGTGGGACGATGGGCGGCGGCATGAGCGAGCAGACGTCCGAGCGCAGCACCCTGACCATCAACTGGGTCCAGATCGCCGGCGGCGCCCTGGCGGCCGTCACGTCGGCGGTCCTGATCGCCGGGCTGCGGAGCCTGGGCCCGGTGAGCACCCTCGTGGGCGCCGCGGTCGGCAGCGTGGTCGCCTCCACGGCCGCGGCGGTCTACAACCACTACCTGGACACCAGCCGCGAGCGGCTGGCCGAGGCCGCCCGCCGCGCGCGCGGGCGCCGCCACGAGCCCTCCCCGGTGCCCGCCGAGCAGGACGAGCACCCCGAGCGCGCGGACCCGCCGGTGCCCGCCGGGCAGCGGGGCGGTGAGCCGGCGCCGCTCCCGCCGGCGCCGCAGCGCGCCCGGCGCGGGCGCCTGCTGCACGCCGTGCTGCTGGGGGTGTCCGCGTTCGTGCTCTCCGTCGGCGGCATCGCCGCCTACGAGTCCCTGGGCGGGCGCAGCGTGGCCGCCGAGCGGCAGGGCGTGGACCGCGACGACCCGGTGAGCACCGGCATCCTCGGCGGCACGCTGACCGAGGCGCCCAGCACCCCGGCGTCGGAGCGGTCCCCCTCCGCGCAGCCCACGGACGCGCCCGGCGCCACGGCCACCCCTACCTCCACCCCCACGGCGAGCGGCGACGCCGCGCCCGGCGGCGCTCCCACGGCCGGCCCGACGCGCTCGGGCCCCCCGGCGAGCGAGCCGGCGCAGGCGCCCACGGCCCGCGGCACCGCCACGGCCACCGCCACGCCGAGCGGGGACGGCTCGGGCAGCGGCTCGGGGAGCGACGCGCCCGCGAGCCCGTCCGGCGACGCGGACGCGGCCACCGGCGCGGACACGGCGGCCGCGGCCGACGGGACGGGTGCCGCGGCCGCGGACCCGCTCGCCGCCCCGCAGGACGCCGCGGTGGACGCGGTCGGCGCCGCGGTCGGCACGAGCACGGCGGGCGGCGGCTCGGGGTCCTCGGGCGCCACCGGCTCCTGAGGACGCGGCGGGGCGCTCAGCCGCGCCGCGGCGGGTGCGGGTCCTCCTGGCGCGGCTGCTCCGGGCGGCGCACCCCGTGCGGCACCAGCTCCAGCATCTCGTCGGGCAGCAGCGGCAGGTCCAGCAGGCTCAGCTTCACCCGCGAGCGGCGGCCGTGGCCGCTGGGGTCCAGCCGGATGACGTGCCCGGCGTCGCGCTGGACGCTGACCTCCACGGCGGAGCCGACGGGCAGCTCGCCGGAGGCCACGCCGTCCAGCTCCAGCACCGGCGCGCCGGAGGACTCCAGCAGCTCCAGGCGCACCGGCTCGTCCACGCCCAGCACGATGGGCCGCGCGATGCCGGACATCGGCGCCACGGGCGTGACGACGAGGGCGTCGGCGCCGGGGGAGACCACCGGGCCGCCGGCGGCGTAGCTGTAGGCGGTCGAGCCGGTGGGGGTGGCCAGCACCACCGCGTCGCAGCGCAGGTAGCCGATGCGCTGCCCGGCGACGGACAGGGCGGCGACGACCGCCCCGCGCCCCGGCGTGCGCGCCAGCGCCACGTCGTTGAAGGCGACCGCCTCGCGGCCCGGGGCGCTCAGCCGCAGGCACAGGTGCGGCTCGACGGTGAAGTCGCCGGCCGTGATGCGCTCCAGCGCCCCGGGCAGCTCGCGCGGCTCCAGCTCCACCAGGAAGCCCAGGTGGCCGAGGTTGACGCCCAGCACCGGCACGCCGCGCCCGACGAGCAGGCGCAGCGCCCCGAGCATCGTGCCGTCGCCGCCGAGGCTGACGACGGCGTCGACCGTGGCGGCGAACTCCTCCTCGTCCAGCACCACGTCCCCGCCGCGCTCGCCGAACCGGGCCGCGTCCGCGCGCAGGACCGCGACCTCGCCGCCGTGCGCGCGGGCCCAGTCCAGCACCAGGGACGCCTGCGCCAGCACGTCGCGCGTGGGGTGCACCACGAGCCCCAGGCGCTTGCCGCGGCGCGGACCGGGAGGGGGTGGGGCGGCGGGCACGTGCCCCACGCTACTGCCCGTCGCGGCGCCCGCCCCGGCGTCGCGGGGCGGCAGCGCCCGGGGCGGGGCTCGGGGCGGGGCTCACGGCAGCGCGGCGGGCCGGGCGGGCGCGGCCCCGCGCCGCCGCGCCCGCGGCACCACCAGCGGCGTGCCCGTCTCGGGGTCGGGCACCACCACGCACGGCAGCCCGAAGACCTCCTCGACGAGGTCGGCGGTGACGATCGAGGCCGGCTCGCCCTCGGCGACCACCCGGCCCTCGCGCAGGGCGATGAGGTGCGTGGCGTAGCGGCAGGCGTGGTTGAGGTCGTGCAGCACCGCCACGAGGGTGCGGCCCCGCTCCTCGTGCAGCTGCGCGCACAGGTCCAGCACCTCGACCTGGTGGGCGATGTCGAGGTAGGTCGTCGGCTCGTCCAGCAGCAGCAGCGGCGTCTCCTGCGCCAGCGCCATGGCGATCCACACGCGCTGGCGCTGCCCGCCGGACAGCTCGTCCACGCCGCGCTCGGCCAGCTCCAGCACCCCGGTGGCGGCCATGGCGGCGTCCACGGCGCGCTCGTCCTCGAGCGTCCACTGCCGCAGCAGCCCCTGGTGCGGGAAGCGCCCGCGCGCGACGAGGTCGGCGACGCTGATGCCGTCGGGCGCCGTGGCCGACTGCGGCAGCAGGCCCAGGCGGCGGGCGACCTCCTTGGACGGCAGCGTCTGGATGACCGAGCCGTCCAGGTAGACGTGGCCGCGCTCGGGCGCCAGCATCCGCGCCAGCGCGCGCAGCAGGGTGGACTTGCCGCAGGCGTTGGGCCCGATGACGACCGTGAAGGAGCCGTCGGGCACCTCCACGTCCAGGCCCGAGGCGATGGTGCGCTCGCCGTAGGCGAGGGTCAGGTCCTCGCCGCGCAGCCGGTTGCCGCCGGCGCCGGGGGCCGCGGTGCGGGTGCGGGCGCGCTTGAGGGCCACTGCTCGGCCGTCCTCTCCGGGGTCGGGTGTCGGGGGCGCGGGGGGCGCGGGGGTGCTCAGCCGCGCCCGCGGCGCCACTGCGACGCCAGCAGGTGGGCCAGGTACAGGCCGCCGACGGCGCCGGTGACGACGCCCACGGGCAGCTGGGTGGGGGCGAAGGCGCGCTGGGCGACGAGGTCGCTGACCGCGACGACCAGCGCCCCGGTCAGCCCGGCGGCCACCAGGCCCGGGCCGGCGGCGCGGGTCAGCCGGCGGGCCACCTGGGGGGCCGCCAGGGCGACGAAGGCGACCGGGCCGGCGGCCATCGCCGCCAGCGCGGTGACGACCACGCCGACCGCGAGCACCCCCGTGCGCACCGGCCCCACCCGCACGCCCAGCGCGCGGGCGGTGTCGTCGCCCAGCTCCAGCAGCCCCAGCGGGCGGCTGAGCACCAGCGCCACCGGCAGCAGCAGCGCCAGGCCGGCGCCCAGGGGCAGGGCCTGCTCCCAGCCGCGGCCGTTGAGGCTGCCGGTGATCCACACCTGCGCCGCCTGCGCCCGGTCCACGTCGGCGCGGGTGAGCAGGTAGTTGTTGGCCGCCTGCAGCACCGCCGTCAGGCCGATGCCGACGAGGACGAGCCGGTGGCCGGCCGCCCCGCCGCCGCGGGCGAGCAGGTGCACCGCCAGGGCGGTGGCGCACCCGCCGAGCACCGCGCCGGCGGGCACCGCCGCCCCCGCGCCGCCGAGCACGAGCAGGACGACCAGCGCGCCGGTGACGGCGCCCTGGGTGAAGCCGATGACGTCCGGGCTGCCCAGCGGGTTGCGCGTGACGAGCTGGAAGACGGCGCCGGCCACGCCCAGCGCGACGCCCACGAGCAGGCCGGTGACCAGGCGCGGCAGCCGCAGGCCCAGCACGATGAACTCGGCGCCGCGCTCGCCGCGCCCGGCCAGCGTGCGCAGCACCTCCGGCACGCTCAGCGGGTAGTCGCCGGTGCCCAGGCTCACGGCGCCCACCAGCACCACGAGCGCGGCGAGCACCGCGCACACCGCGGCGCTGCGCCCGTCCACGCGCGCGCTCAGCGCCCCGCCGCGCCCCAGGCGCACGGTGCGCCCGCGGCGCGCGCGGGCGGCGACGGGGCGCGCCGGGGCGGGCAGCGGCGGCGCGGCGGGGCGCGAGGGGGCGTGCGCGCTCACAGCTGCGCCACCCGGCGCCGGCGGACCAGGGCGATGAGCACGGGTGCTCCCAGCAGCGCGGTCACGATGCTGACCTCCAGCTCCCCGGGGCGCGCGACGACCCGGCCGAGGACGTCGCTCAGCAGCAGCAGCGCCGGCGACAGGACGACGGACAGGGACAGCACCCAGCGCTGGTCCGGGCCGGTCAGGGCGCGCACGGCGTGCGGCACGGCCAGCCCCACGAACCAGATCGGCCCGGCGGTGGCGGTGGCCGCCCCGCACAGCAGGGTCACCGCCAGGGCGGTCAGCAGCCGGGTGCGCCCCACGCGCACGCCCAGCGCCCGCCCGGGGTCCACGCCCAGGGCCAGCGCGTTCAGCGGGCGCGCCTGCGCCAGCCCCAGGACGGTGCCGACGGCGAAGAAGGGCAGCACCTGCACCAGGGCGTCGAGGTCCTGCCCGGCCAGGGAGCCGACCTGCCAGAAGCGGAAGCGGTCGAAGGTGCGCTGGTCCAGCAGCACCTGCGCGGTGGTCGTGGAGGTCAGGGCGACGCTGACGGCGGTGCCGGCCAGCGCCAGGCGCACCGGGGTGGCGCCGCCGCGACCGGCGGAGCCCAGGACGTAGACCACCGCGGAGGCCGCCGCCGCCCCGGCCATCGAGGCCCACACCAGGCCCAGGCGCGAGGTCAGGCCCAGCACGCCCACGCCGGTGACCATCGCGGCCGCCGCGCCGGAGGTCACGCCCAGCAGGCCGGGGTCGGCCAGCGGGTTGCGCGTCAGCGCCTGCATGAGGGCGCCGGACAGGCCGAGGGCGGAGCCGACGGCCAGGCCCAGCAGGGTGCGCGGCACGCGCAGCTCGCGCACCACCAGCGCGTCCTGGGAGCCGTCGGCGCCGGCCAGGGCCTGCACCACCGTGCCCAGGGGGACCGCCCGGGTGCCGACGGCCAGGCTGGCGACCACCGCGGCGGCCAGCAGCGCCAGGGCCAGCACGAGGGCGGTGGCGCGCGGACCGCGGCCGGCGCGGGGCCGGGCCGCGGCGCCACCGGCGACCGCGGCCGCGGGCGGGGTCGTCGCGGGTGCCACGAGAAGTGAGGTTAGCCTGTCTTCACGTCGGGGCGAACGGGTGCGCACCTCCCCGGCGGCCGGCGGGCACGTGACGTGGGCCACTCCCGGGCGGTGCGCGGCGGCGCGCCGGGCGGGTGGGGAACAGCCGGCCCCCGCGGCCGGTTACGCTGGATGCAGCGGGGGCGCCGTCGGCGCGCCCGCGGTCGAGTGTTCAGCGCACCGGCGGGCCCCAGGTCCGCCCGTGGCGCGCAGGTCCCTCGCGCGGCGCCCCGGGCACCGCAGCGGGAGCGGTCGGGCACCACGGCCACCCCCGTCGTCCGAGAGGCACCTGTGAACCCCTCCGCGCCTAGCGGCTCCCGCACGCCCGAGACCACCGGCCAGCGCGCCCCGCGCCGCCGCGCCCGCGGCGGCGGCGTGCCCGCCCCGCGCACCGACGCCGCCGCGCCGCAGCGCGCCGCGCAGGCCCCGGCCCCGGCCGTGCCGGCGGCCCCCGCGCCCGAGCGCGCCGCCGACACCCGCTCCTTCGCCGAGCTCGGCGTGCCCGCCGAGCTCGTGCGGGTCCTGGCCGCCGACGGCGTCAGCGCGCCGTTCCCCATCCAGTCGGCCACGCTGCCCGACTCCCTGGCCGGGCGCGACGTGCTCGGCCGCGGCCGCACCGGCAGCGGCAAGACCATCGCCTTCGCGCTGCCCCTGGTGGCGCGCCTGGCCGCCTCGGGCACCGCCCGGCGCAGCACCCGCCCGCGCGGGCTGGTCCTGGTGCCCACGCGCGAGCTGGCCAACCAGGTCTCCGCCACCGTCACCCCGCTGGCCCGCGCCGCGGGCCTGCGCACCGCCGTCGTCTTCGGCGGCGTGGGGCAGAACCCGCAGGTGGCCGCCCTGCGCGAGGGCGTCGACGTGCTCATCGCCTGCCCGGGCCGGCTGGAGGACCTCATCCGCCAGGGCCACTGCCGCCTGGACGCGGTGGAGGTCACCGTCCTGGACGAGGCCGACCACATGGCCGACCTCGGCTTCCTGCCCGGCGTCAAGCGCCTGCTGGACGCCACCCCCGCCGGCGGGCAGCGCCTGCTCTTCTCCGCCACGCTCGACAACGGCGTGGACGTGCTCGTCAAGCGCTACCTCTCGCAGCCGGTGACGCACTCGGTGGACCCGGCCGTGGCGCCGGTCTCCACGATGGAGCACCACGTGCTGGAGGTCCCCGCCGACGGCAAGGCCGCGCTGGTGCGCGAGCTGGCCTCCGGCCGCGGGCGCACCGTGCTGTTCACCCGCACCAAGCACGCGGCCAAGAAGCTGGCCAAGCAGCTGACCGCGGGCGGCACCCCGGCCGTGGACCTGCACGGCAACCTCAGCCAGAACGCCCGCGAGCGCAACCTCGGCGCGTTCTCCGACGGCTCGGTGCGCGTGCTGGTGGCCACCGACATCGCCGCGCGCGGCATCCACGTCGACGACGTCTCCCTGGTGGTGCACGTGGACCCGCCCACGGAGCACAAGGCCTACCTGCACCGCTCCGGGCGCACCGCCCGCGCCGGCGCCGAGGGCGTCGTCGTCACCGTCGCCACCCCCGACCAGCGCGGCGACGTGCGCACGCTGGCCCGCCAGGCGGGCATCTCCCCGACCTGGACCAGCGCCCCCGCGGGCACCGCCCTGCTCGACCGCCTCGTCGGCGAGCGCGCGGCGTGGGTGGACCCGGAGAGCTCCCCGGTGCCCACCGCCCCCGCCCAGCCGCAGCGCGCGCCGCGCCAGCCGCGCCAGCAGCCGCGCGCGGCCGCCGCGGCCGCGCCCGCCGCCGGTGCGGGTGCCGGTGCGGGTGCCCCGCGCCGCCGTCGCCGCGGTGGCCGCGGCCGCGGCGGGGCGCCCGCCGCCTGAGCCGGCTCCCCGGGCGGCGGCGCAGGACGTCCCCCGTGCTGCCGCCCGGACTGCTCGACGCCCTGCCCGTCGGCGCGGTCGTGCCCGAGCTGCTCGACGCCCTCGACGGGGCCGGCGCCGCGGTCCTGCAGGCGCCGCCGGGCACCGGCAAGACGACGCTGGTCCCGCTGGCGCTGGCCGGCGCCCTTCCCGGGCGGGTGCTGGTGGCCGAGCCGCGCCGGGTGGCCGCCCGCGCCGCCGCCGCCCGGATGGCCGCGCTGCTGGGCGAGGAGGTCGGCGCCACCGTCGGCTACGCGGTGCGCGGGGAGCGCCGCACCGGCCCGGGCACGCGCGTGGAGGTCCTGACCACCGGTCTGCTGCTGCGCCGGCTGCTGGCCGCGGAGGACCTGCCGGGGGTCTCGGCCGTCCTGCTCGACGAGGTCCACGAGCGCCAGCTGGAGCTGGACCTGGCGCTGGCGATGTGCGTGCAGGCGCGCCGCCTGCTGCGCGAGGACCTGCGGCTGGTGGCCGCCTCGGCCACGCTGTCGGCGCCGCGGCTGGCCGCCCTGCTCGGCGACGGGCCGGGCGCCCCGGCCCCGGTGGTGAGCGCGACCGCGCCGGTGCACCCCGTCGAGCTGCGCTGGTGCCCGCCGCCGCGCCCGGTGCGCCCCCCGGAGGGCCTGCGGGTGGACCCGGCGCTGCTGGACCACGTCGCCTCCCTGGTGCGCACCGCCGTCGACGGACTCGACGGCGACGTGCTCGTCTTCCTGCCCGGCGCCGGGGAGGTCGCCGCCGTGCAGCGGCGGCTGGACCTGCCGGGGCTGGACGTGGCCGTGCTCACCGGCTCGCGCACCGCCCGCGAGCAGGACGAGGCGCTGCGCCCGGGCCCGCGCCGGCGGGTGGTGCTGGCCACCGCCGTGGCCGAGTCCAGCCTGACGGTGCCCGGGGTGCGCGTCGTCGTCGACGCGGGCCTGGCCCGGGTGCCGCGCGTGGACCACGCCCGCGGGCTCTCCGGGCTGGACACCGTGCGGGTCTCGCGCGCCGGTGCCGAGCAGCGCGCCGGGCGCGCCGGGCGTGAGGGCCCCGGCACGGTGCTGCGGGCCTGGTCCGCCGCCGAGCACGCCCTGCTGGTCCCCGAGGCGCCCCCGGAGATCGCCACCGGCGACCTGGCCCCCTTCGCGCTGGTGGCCGCGTGCTGGGGCGACGTGGCGGACCTGCCGCTGCTGGACGCCCCGCCGGCCGGTCCGCTGGCCGCCGCCCGCGCGCTGCTGCGGCGGCTGGGCGCCCTGGGCGCCGACGGCAGGGTCACCGCCGCCGGGCGCGCCGCCGCCGCCGTCGGCGCGCACCCGCGCCTGGCCCGCGCCCTGCTCGACGGCGCGCCGCGGGTGGGCGCCGAGCGCGCCGCCGAGGTGGTGGCCCTGCTCTCGGAGGACGTGCGCGGGCGCGACGACGACCTCGTCGCCACCTGGCGCGACGCGCGCGCCGGCCGGCTGCCGGCCGCGCCGCAGTGGCGGCGGGAGGTGCGCCGCCTGCGCGCGGCCCTGCCCGCGGGCGAGACCGCCCCACCCGGGGATCTGCCCGACGACCTGGCCGCCGGGCTGGTGGCCGCCCTGGCCTTCCCCGAGCGCGTGGCCCACCGCCGCGGCGCGAGCTGGGCGTCGGTGGGCGGCACCCGCTACGAGGCGGCGCCGGGCTCGGCGCTGGCCGCCCGGCCGTGGCTGGCGGTCGCCGTCGCCGACCGCGCCCCCGGGCGGGCCTCGGCGCGGGTGCGCGCCGCCGCGCCGCTGGACGCGGACCTGGCCCGCGTCGTCGTCGCCGCCGAGGTGGTCGACGAGGTCGTCTGGCGCGACGGCGACGTCGTGGCCCGGCGCGTGGAGCGGCTGGGGGAGCTGGAGCTGTCCGCGCGGGCGCTGAGCGACCCGCCCGGCGCCGCGGTGGCCGCCGCGGTGGCCGAGGGGCTGCGCCGCGAGGGCCTGCAGGTGCTGCGCTGGAGCGCGGCGGCGCGCTCGCTGCGCCGGCGGGTGGCCTGCTGCCGCGCGGCGCTGGGGGAGCCGTGGCCGGACTGGGGCGACGAGGCGCTGACCGGCGCGCTGGGCGAGTGGCTGGGACCGGAGCTGGCGCGGGTGCGCTCGCGCGCGGACCTGCAGCGCGTGGACGTCGCCGCGGCGCTGCGCCGGGCCCTGCCGTGGCCGGTGGCCGCCCGCCTGGACGAGCTGGCCCCGGAGTCCGTGGAGGTGCCCAGCGGCCGGCGGGTGGCGCTGGACTACGCCGACCCGGCCGCACCGGTGCTCTCGCTGAAGCTGCAGGAGGCCTTCGGCTGGCGCACCTCCCCGCGGGTGGCCGGCGGCCGCGTGCCCGTCGTGGTGCACCTGCTCTCCCCGGCCGGGCGCCCGCTGGCCGTCACCGCCGACCTGGAGTCCTTCTGGCGCGGCGCGTATGCGGCCGTGCGGGCGGAGAACCGCGGCCGCTACCCCAAGCACCCGTGGCCGCAGGACCCGCTGGCCGCCGAGCCGACGGCGCGCACGAGCGCGGCCGCGCGGCGCGAGCGCCCGCGCTGAGGCTCGCCCGCCGCCGCGCGCGGCGGCGCCGCGCCCGCCTACGATCACGGGCTGTGGCGCGGAGGGCGGCGGTGGTCGCGGTGGGCGCGTGGTGAGCCCCGCCCTGACGGCGGTGGACGTCGTCGTGGTCGGCGCCGGGCAGGGCGGGCTGGCCACCGCCCACCACCTGGCCCGCGGCGGCCTGCGGCCCGGGCGCGGCTACGTCGTCCTGGACGCCGAGGACGCCCCCGGCGGCGCGTGGCGGCACCGCTGGCCGACGCTGACGATGCAGCGCGTCAACGGCGTGCACGACCTGCCGGGGCTGTCGATGCGCGAGGCGCTGGGGCCGGTGCCCCCCTCGGCGCCGGCCGCCGAGGTGGTCCCGGCGTACTTCGCCGCCTACGAGGAGCTGCTGGGCCGGCCCGTGCGGCGCCCGGTGCGGGTGCGCGAGGTGCGCGCGGCCGGGCCCCGGCTGCTGGTGGTCACCGACGCGGCCAGCTGGGCCGCGCGCTCCGTCGTCAGCGCCACCGGCACCTGGCGCCGGCCGTTCGTGCCGCACTACCCGGGCGCGGCCTCGTTCCGCGGGCGCCAGCTGCACACCGCCGGCTACCGGGGCCCGCAGGAGTTCACCGGGCAGCACGTCGTGGTCGTCGGCGGCGGCATCTCCGCCGTGCAGCACCTGGAGGAGCTCAGCGGCGTCGCCACCACGACCTGGGTGACGCGCCGGGAGCCGGTGTTCCGCGAACCCGACGCCGACGGCGGCCTGGACCTGCGGGCCCGGCGGGAGGCGGTGGCGCGGGTGGCCGAGCGGGTCGCGGCCGGCCGCCCGCCCGGCAGCGTCGTCTCGGCCACCGGGCTGGTGCTCACCCCGGAGGTGGCGGCGCTGCGCGCGGCGGGGGTGCTGAACCGCCGCCCGCCGTTCGCGCAGGTCCTGGCGCACCGGGTGCGCTGGGCCGACGGCTCCGAGCAGCGCGCCGACGCGATCCTGTGGGCCACCGGCTTCCGGCCCGTGCTGGACCACCTGCGCCCGCTGCACCTGCGCGAGCCCGGCGGCGGGATCCTCGTCGAGGGCACCCGCGCGGTGCGCGAGCCGCGCCTGCACCTGGTGGGCTACGGGCCCTCCGCCTCCACCGTCGGCGCCTCCCGCGCCGCCCGCGAGGCCGTGCGCGAGGTCCTCGCCGGCCGCTGAGGTCCGTCCCACACCCCGAGACGGCCGTCTCAACCTCTGGACGATCCGCCGGTGCGGCCACGAGGCTCGCCCGCGTGACCACCTCCGCGGGACCGCACCCCGACCCCGGGTACGTGCACGGGTACGGCGCCGCCGTGCGCCGCTCGCACGGCCGGCGCACCGTCGCCAACTCCGCCACCCACCTGCTGCCCCGGCTGGCGCCCGGGACCTCCCTGCTCGACGTCGGCTGCGGCGTCGGCACCCTGACCGCCGACCTGGCCGCGCACGTGGCCCCCGGCCGCGTCGTCGGCGTCGACGCCTCCGCCGAGGTCCTCGACGCCGCGCGCGCCGCGGCCGCCGAGCGCGGCGTGCACGTCGAGCTGGCCGTCGCCGACGCGTGCGCGCTGCCCTTCGCCGACGGCGGGTTCGACGTCGTGCACGCCCACCAGGTGCTGCAGCACCTGCCCGACCCCGTCGCCGCCCTGCGCGAGATGCGCCGGGTGTGCCGCCCGGGCGGGACCGTCGCCGTGCGCGAGGCCGACTTCTCCACCGTGAGCTCCCACCCCGCCCCCCGGGGCTGCGCGAGTGGCTGGACGGCTACCGCGCCGCCGCGCGCGCCGCCGGCGGCGGCGAACCCGACGCCGGCTCGCGCCTGCTCGCGTGGGCGCGCGCGGCGGGGTTCTCCGAGGTCGTGCCCTCCGCGTCGGCGTGGGTGTTCGCCACCCCCGCCGACCGCGCCTGGTGGGGCGGCACCTGGGCCGAGCGCACCGAGAACCCACCGCTGTCCGACCGCCTGCGCCGCAACGGGTTCAGCGCGGACGACGTGGCGCGGGCCGCGCGGGCGTGGCGCTCCTGGGCGGCGGAGGAGGACGGCTGGACGTCCATGACGCACGGCGAGCTGCTGTGCCGGCCGTGACGGGCACCGCCCGCCGGGTGCCGCCCGCCCGCGCGGCGGGTACGGTCCGCGGGTGAGCGAGCCCGCCTCCCCCGCCCCCGTGCCGCCCCTGACCGCCCTGGACGGCGGGCCGCTGGACCCCGCCCTCCTGGACGGGCGCGCCGTCCTCGTCGTCAACGTCGCCTCCCGCTGCGGGATGACCCCGCAGTACGAGGCGCTGGAGGCGCTGCACCGGCGGTACTCCGCGCGCGGCTTCTCGGTGCTCGGCGTGCCCTGCAACCAGTTCGCCGGCCAGGAACCGGGCACCGAGCAGGAGATCGCCGAGTACTGCTCGGCCACCTGGGGCACGACGTTCCCGATGACCGCCAAGGCCGAGGTCAACGGCCCCGGCCGGCTGCCGCTGTACGAGCGGCTGACCGCCGCGGCCGACGCCGACGGCCGCGCCGGGGACGTGGAGTGGAACTTCGAGAAGTTCCTGCTCGCCCCCGGCGGCGAGGTCGTCGCCCGGTTCCGCCCGCGCACCACCCCCGACGACCCCGCGCTCGTGGCGGCCGTCGAGGCGCACCTGCCGCGCTAACCGCGGGCGCCGAGACCCCTCCGCGCCCGCCGCGGTCCCGGCCGCCCGTCAGGCGCCCGGCCCGCGCAGCGGCTCGACCGCCGCGAACGGGGCGGTCAGCACGCCCACCGCGGTCTGCACGTGGTAGCGGGTGCGGGCCCGGCGCAGCACCCGGCCGGTCAGCCCCGCGTACCGGCCCGAGCCGCGCAGGCGCACCGCCGCGCCCACCGGCAGCACCGGTGCCGGCCCCGCCCCGCCGCTCGCGCCCCCGCCCGCGACCCCGCCGGGCGCGGGCGCGCCCAGCCGCCCCTCGCGCAGCGCGCGGTGCTCGGCGCGGTAGCGCTCGCCCATCCCCTCGGCGGGGACCTCGCGCCCGTCCAGGTGCCAGGTCAGCACGTGCTCGGGGGAGAAGCCGCGCGCGCACGCCCCGCACGTGACCACCCGCGCCGGGCGCCGGTGGCGCGTGACGGCGTGCCCGGCCGGGCACACCCCGCGCCAGCGCCCCGGCGGCCGCGGCGCCGACGTGGTGCGCGTGGCCGAGCAGCCGATGCACCGCGCGGTCGCCCGCCAGACCGCGTCGTGGCCGTGGCGGGTGCCCACCAGGGCGTGGGCGATCTCGTGCAGGACGGTGTCGCGCACCTCCGCCGGCGGGTGCAGCCGCGTCAGCGGCGCGCTCAGCCCGATCTGGCGGCGGTCCTCGCGGCACACCCCGGCGCGCGTGCGCGCCCGGTCCAGCACCACCGTCCACCCCGTCAGGCCGTGCTCGGCCAGCAGCCGCTCGGCCATCGCCACCGCGTCGCGCACCTCCACGGCGCCATCCTGCCCGCCCGCGCCCCGCGGGCCGCCCGCGCCCCGCGGGCGCGCAGGTGCCAGGGTCGAGCCGTGAACCCCGTCCTGGACGCCGTGGTGGTCGGCGCCGGCCCCAACGGGCTGGCCGCCGCCGTCGTGCTCGCGCGCGCGGGCCTGCGCGTGGAGGTGCTCGAGCGCAACCCCACCGCGGGCGGCGGCGCGCGCACCGCGGAGCTGACGCTGCCCGGCTTCCTGCACGACCTGGGCTCGGCGGTGCACCCGATGGCGCTGGCCTCGCCGTTCTTCCGCGCCTTCGACCTGCCCGCGCACGGCGTGGAGCTGCTGCAGCCGCAGGTCGCCTACGCCCAGCCCCTCGACGGCGGCCGCGCCGCGCTGGCGCTGCGCGACCTCGACGCCACCGCCGCCGGCCTGGGCGCCGACGGGCGCGCCTGGCGCGCCCTGCTGGGCCCGCTGGTGCAGCGCTGGCGCGACGTCGTGGCCCTGGCCCTGGGCGACCTGCGCAGCGCGCCGGCCACCCCCGGTGCACCGGCGGCGGCCGCGCGGCTGGGCGCGGCGGTGCTCGAGCAGGGCGGGCCGGCGTGGGGGGTGCGCTTCCGCACCGAGGAAGCGCCCGCGCTGCTGACCGGGGTGGCCGCGCACGCCCTCGCCCCGCCGCGCGCGCCCGGCCCGGCCGGGGCGGGGCTGCTGCTGGCCACCCTGGCGCACGCGGTGGGCTGGCCGGTGCCGCGCGGCGGCTCGCAGGCGATCTCCGACGCCCTGGTCGCCGAGGTGCGCCGCCTGGGCGGGGCCGTGCGCACCGGCGTGGAGGTCACCGACCTGCGCGAGCTGCCCCCGGCGCGCGCGGTGCTGCTGGACGTGGTGCCGCGCGGGCTGCTGCGCCTGGCCGGGGACCGCCTGCCCGCCGGGTACGCGGCGTGGCTGCGCCGCTGGCGCCACCGCGCCGCGGCGGCCCCGGTGCACTTCGCCCTGGACGGGCCGGTGCCCTGGGCGGCGCCCGGCCTGGAGCGCGCCGGCACCGTGCACGTGGGCGGCACGCGCGCGCAGGTCGTCGCCGCCGAGCGCGAGGTCGCCGCCGGCCGGCACGCCGAGCGCCCCTACGTGCTGCTCTCGCAGCCCTCCGTGCTGGACCCCGGGCGCGCCCCGGACGGCGCCCAGGTGCTGTGGACGTACGCGCACGTGCCGCTGGGCTCCACCGTCGACGTCGGCGACGCGGTGCAGGCGCAGGTGGAGCGCTTCGCCCCCGGCTTCGGCGACCGCGTGCTCGCCCGGCGCACGGTCACGGCGGCGCAGCTGGAGGAGCAGAACCCCAACCTCGTGCGCGGGGACGTCTCCGGCGGCGCCGTCACCCCGTGGCAGCTGCTCTTCCGGCCGGTGCCGCGCTGGGACCCGTACCGGGTGCCGCTGCCGGTGCCCACGTACCTGTGCTCGGCGGCCGCGGCGCCGTCGGCCGGGGTGCACGGCATGGCCGGGGTGCACGCGGCGCGCCGCGCGCTGCGGCACGTCTTCGGGGTGCGCGTCGGCGCGGACGGGCTGTCCGCGCCGGCGCGCTGACGGGCTCCGCTCAGCGCCGCGCGCCGGCCCCCTCGCCGGTGGTCCTGCCGGTGGACTGGCCGGTGCCCGACAGCGCGGGCAGGAACCGCAGCAGGTGCTCGCGGCTGCGCCGGGCGGCCTCGCGGTGCACCGGGTCGTGGTCGTACAGCTCCACGCTGATCCAGCCGTCCAGGCCGCCGGTGCCCAGGGCGTGGCCGACCGCGGCGAAGTCGACGTCGCCGTCGCCGGGCACCAGGTGCGCGTGCACCCGGTCCGCGATGTCCTCCACCTGCAGGTGGCGGGTCACCGGCAGGTGCCGGGCCAGCGAGGCGATCGGGTCGTCCTCGACCACGACGGTGTGCCCGAGGTCCTGGCTCAGCCACAGGTCCCCGCTGCCGGTGCGCTCCAGCAGCCGCGCCACGTCGGCGTTGGTGGCGCAGTGGAACCCCGGCTCGGGCTCGACGGCCAGCACGGTGCTGCCGCGCGGCAGGCCCTGCGCGTCCAGCTCCGCGTGCAGGGCGTCCAGCAGGTCCGCGACGCCCTCGTCGACCCAGCGGTCCGCCTCGGCCGCCGGCGTGCCGGGGCTGCGGGTGCCGGTGGAGAAGACCACCAGCGGCACGCCCAGGCGCACGCCCAGGCGCACCCCGCGGCGCAGCAGGTCCAGGCGCCGCTCGCGCGCGGCGGGGTCGGGGTCGACCATCGCCGGCTCGAAGGCCCGCTCGCCCAGCAGGTGCGGGTCGCCGGTGGCCAGGCTGCACGCGAGCAGCCCGGTGGCGTCCAGCGCGCGCTGCAGGCGCTCGGCGTCCGCGGGCGAGAACGCCCACGGGTCCACGTGCTGGGCGTTCAGGGACAGCTCCACGCCGTCGTAGCCGGCGTCGGCCAGCACGCGCACGGCCTCGTCCAGCGCGACGGAGCGCATGCCGTTGGCGTTGTAGGCCAGGCGCGTCCTCGACGCGCCGGTGGTGGTGGGGGGCACCCGGGGCTCCTCGTCCTGTGGGGGTGGCTGTCCCGCAGCGTCGCAGGAACGCCCGGTGCGCGCGCCCCGGGCGCCGGCGCCCGCGGGCGTGATCGTGCTCACGGGCCTTCGGCGTGCGCGGCGCGGCGCGCGCGGGCAGGGTGGCGCCGTGCCGCACCCGATGCCGAGCGCCGCCGCGGAAGCGCCCGACACCCCCGTCGTGCCCCCGTCCTCGCTGCAGGCGTACCGCGAGCTGGGCGACCTCAAGCGCCTGCGGGACGCGCGCGGGCCCGGCTCCCTGGCCGACCGCGCGTTCGTGCGCTCCTGGCGCGCCGTGCTGGCCGACCCCTCCCCGGCCGCCGTGGAGCGCCTGGCCCGGCGCGAGACCGCGCACGCGCTGGCGGCCGCGCGCCTGGCCGGCGTGGACGCCGGCGTCCTGGCCCTGGCGGGCCTGACCCGCGCGCAGCGCCTGGAGGTGCTGCGGCGCGCCTTCGACGCCGTGACCTCCACCGCCGGGGGCGGCCTGGGCGAGCTCGCCGACCTGCGCGACGCGCTGGAGGTGGAGGCGCCCGACGAGGACGCGCTGCCGCCGGCGCCGCCGTTCGTGCACGCCCTGGTGGCCCAGCCGCGCGCCGGCGCGACGCACCCGGTGCGCCCGCGCGTGGTGGTCGAGCCGCCCGAGAGCCACGGCGACCACTGCTTCGTCACCGCCGCCTACTCGGCCCTGGTGGCCCCGCGCCACGGCGTCGGCCGCGGCGAGGCGTTCCTCGTCGCGCTGGCGCACCACCTGCCCAACGGCGACCTGCCCGACGCGGGCTTCGGCGGGGAGGTGCTGCTGGGCGAGCACTACCTGACGGTCCTGGCGGCGCTGGAGGAGCGCTCCCTGGCGCAGCTGCCCGGCGCGCTCGCGCAGCGCCTGCGCGAGCTGCTGCCGCAGCGCGAGGGCACCGGCACGCCGATCGGCCGGGTGTTCAACACCGCCGACGTGCTCGACCGCGTCCTGCAGGTGCACCACCACGCCCGCGCCGCCGGCTTCACCGCCGCGCAGGCGCTGGACGACCTCGACATCGTCCACCCCGGACCCGTGCAGGAGTTCCAGCTCGGCGTCCTCGCCGCCGCCGGCATCCCCGTGCGCTGAACCGCCCCGGCCCGCACGCCGCGGGCCCCTCCCCGAGACGACGGAGAACCGTGACGAACGACGCACGAGACGACGGCGACGACGCCACCGGCGCGAGCGGCACCACCGGGTGGGTGGTCGCCGGTGCCGGCTGGGTGGCGCGCGACCACATGGCGCCCGCGCTGGCCGCCTCGCGGACCAGCCGCGTGGTCGCCGTGGTGGACCGCGACCTCGCCGCCGCGCGCGCCCTGGCGCAGCGCTTCCCCGGCGCGGTGGCCCACGACGACCTCGACGCCGCGTTCCGCACCCCCGGCGCGCAGGTGGCCTACGTCGCCACCCCCAACCACGCCCACCGCGAGGTGGCCGCCGCGGCGGCCGGCGCGGGCCTGGCCGTGCTGTGCGAGAAGCCCCTGGCGGCCTCGCTGGACGACGCCGCCGCGCTCGTGGCCGCCTGCGAGCGCGCCGGGGTGCTGGCCGCCACCGCGTTCGACCAGCGCTTCCACCCCGCGCACCGGCGCGCCGCCGAGCTCGTCGCGGACGGCGCGCTGGGCACCGTGACGAACGTGCGCATCGTCTACGGCTGCTGGCTGCCGCCGGGGTGGGCGCCGCCGGGCAGCACCACCGGCGACAACTGGCGGGTGGACCCGGTGCGCGCCGGCGGCGGCGCGTACGTCGACCTCGCCCCGCACGGCCTGGACCTGGTCGGCGCGCTGCTCGGCGAGGACGTCGAGCGCGCCACCACCCTCCTGCAGCACCGGGTGCACGACTACGCCGTCGACGACGGTTCCGTCCTCGTCGGCAGCACCGGCTCCGGCGTGCTCGTCAGCATCGCGAACTCCTTCAACACCGTGGAGACCCTGCCGCGGCGGCGCCTGGAACTGGTGGGCACCCGCGCCCAGCTCGTGGCCACGGACACCATGGGCCAGACCGCCGGCGGTGCGCTGGAGCTGATCGACGCCACCACGGGGGAGTCCTCGCCCGTGGCGTTCGACACGGCCACCTCGCCGTTCGCCGCGCAGGTGCGCGCCGTCGAGGAGGCCCTGGCCGACCCGGCCGGCTGGCCGTACCCGCTCGCGCGCGACCTGCGCCTGCTGCACCTGCTGCACGACGCCCTCGGTGCCGGGGTCCCCGGCTCCCGCCCCGACCCCGCCCTCACCGCGCAGGAGGCCTGAGAGATGACCGGCCCCGACGACTCCCACGAGCTGCGCGGCGTGCGCGCCGGCGAGCTCGCCCCGCTGCCCACCCGCGCGCACCGCAGCCACCAGGCGTACTCCTGCACGAACTGCGGGCACTGGCAGCGCTGGTTCGCGCGCACCCCGCCGCCGCTGTGCCCGGTGTGCGCGGACGTGCGCAACGAGCTGCCCGAGGAGGGTTTCTCCTTCCGCACCGCGCCGGAGGTCGACGCCCTGGTGCGCACCTCCTGGCGCGAGGCGGTGCCCGGCGTCACCGAGTTCTGGTGCGACCCCGTCGTGGGGCTGGGCTCGCACGGGTGGGTGCTGCAGACCCCCGGCGGGCTGTTGGGTTTCGAGGCCGCGCCCTGGTACTCCGCCGACGCGCTGGCCGAGCTGCGCCGCCGCGGGGGCCTGGCCGTGCTGGCCTCCAGCCACGTGCACGGCTTCGGCGGGCTGTGGCAGCTGCAGGACGAGCTGGACCCGCCCGTCGTGGCCGTCGGCGTCGAGGACCTGGTGTGGACCAAGGCGTTCCGCGTCACGTACCCGGCCGACGAGCACCTGGAGCTGGCCCCCGGCATCGCGATGCACCGCACCGGCGGGCACTTCCCCGGGCACGGCGTGCTGCACGACGCCGGCCGCGGGCTGCTCTTCTGCGGCGACTCGCTGAAGATCGACCTGAACCCCGACGGCAGCGCCGCCGCCCTCAGCGCCCACAAGGCGTTCCACGCGCAGATCCCGCTCTCGCGCGCGGAGCTGCGGCGCACGCGCGAGGTCCTGGGTTCCCTGGAGTTCGAGACGGTCTTCAGCCCGTTCGAGTTCGCCACCGGCGTCACGACCCGGCACGTGGTGGCCCTGGTGGACCACATGCTCGCGAACCCGCCGTCGGCGGCGCCGGTGCCGATGGACGTGCTCGCCCCGGCCGCGGCGGTGCTCGCGTGAGCGCCGCCACCTCCCACCCGCTCGTCGTCGAGCACCCCGTCGACGCCGCGGCCGAGCACCCCGCCACCGCCAGGTTCCGCGACGTGCTGGGGCGGCGGGACCGCTACGAGTTCCCCACGTACCTGCTCGACACCGTCGGCGTGCCGTCGTGGTGGACGATCGCCGCCGTGGGGAGCGGGGGTTCTCCGGCCGCCGGGCACGGCTACGGCGCCACCGACGCCGACGCGCGCCGCTCCAGCTGGGGCGAGTCCGCCGAGCTGGGCCTGCTGCGCGAGGCGGTCGCCGCCCTGGAGCACCGCCGCGGCACGCGCGCCGAGCTGGTCGACGAGTTCGGCGCCGACGCCGTGCTGGACCCGCCGGTGCTGTGCCTGGACGCCGGTGCGCCCTGGTCGCCGGGAGCGGTGCTGAACTGGCTGCCCCTGCAGCGCTGGGGCACCGGCGAGCGCGTGTGGGCACCGGCCGACGTGGTGCTGCGCGACGCCGACGAGCTGCCGCCCGGGATGGTCGACGACCTGCCGCACCTGGTGACGCGCCACGGCAACGGCCTGGGCGCCGGCGACACCCTGCACCGCGCCCTCGCCCACGGTATCGGCGAGCTGCTCCAGCGCGACGGCAACGGCACCCGCTTCCGGGCGATGGACACCGGCGTCGTGATCGGCCTCGGCCCCGGCGACGAGCAGGTGCGCGACGGCGCCACCCGCGAGGCGCTGGCGAGGTTGCGCGGGCAGGGCGTGCGCGTGGTGCCCAAGCTCGCCAACGACCGGTGGGGGATCGTCAACGTCACCGTCGTCGGCGCCGACGACGACCCCCTGCAGCCGGTGGTGGTCACCGCCGCCGGCGAGGCCGCGCACCCCGACCGCGAGGTCGCGCTGCGCAAGGCGGTGCTGGAGTTCGCCGCCGCCCGCTCGCGCAAGGCGTTCACCCACGGCTCGCTGGAGGCCGTGGCGGCCATCAGCCCGCCCGGCTACCTGGAGCGCTACGCCGCCGACCCGGCCGGGCAGGAGGAGCGGGCGCTGCGCGGGATGCTGCGCTGGCTGGCCATGGAAGCCGGGCAGCTGCGCGCCCTGCTCGAGCCCGTCGTGCTCGCCGAGCGCTCCCGCGTGCGCTTCGACTCCCTGCCCACCTGGTCCGCGCCCGCCGGTGCCGACGAGCAGGAGGCGCTGGCCGAGCACCTGGTGGCCCTGCTGCGCGAGCAGGGCTTCGACGTGCTGCTGCTCGACTGCTCCCGGCCCGGCTCGGGGGTGTCCGTCGCACGCGTCGTCGTGCCCGGCCTGGAGGTGGAGACCATGAGCTACGGCCGCGTCGGCGAGCGCGGGGTGGCCGACCTGCTGGCCCGCGGCGACGGGCGCACCGGCCTGCACGGCCTCGTCGGCCTGGGCGCGCCGGGCGAGCCCGGCGTGCCGGCGACCGCCGCGCCCGTGCACCTGAGCGACGCCGCCCGCGAGCGCCTGGGCGGGCCGGCCTGGCTGGACCGCGCCGCGGTCGACCGCGTGCTCGGCGAGCTGTACCCGCTGTACCGCGAGCCGGCCCTGCACGCCGCCGCCGTCGCCCGTGCGCGGGGGTGGGGGGCGTGAGGGTCTGCTTCGTCAGCCGCCGCTACTGGCCGGCGGTCTCGGGCATGAGCGTGTACGCCGAGAAGCTCCTGGCGGAGCTGACCGCGCGCGGGCACGAGGTGGTCCTCGTCTCGCAGTTCCGCGGCGACCCCGCCGGCAGCGCCGTCTACGGCGGCGGCCCGCCGCCGGCCGACCGCGTGCCCGCCGGGGTGCGCGCGGTCGGGCTGGAGGCGCTGGGCGAGCAGCGCGTCGCCGAGGGCCTGCCCGCCGACTTCGCCGCCGACGTCGCCGCGATGCGCGAGGCGGTGCTGCGCCTGCACGCCGAGCAGCCCTTCGACCTGCTGCACGCCCAGTACGCCTGGCCCACCGGCGAGGCGGTGCTGCAGGCGTCCGCGCTGCTGGGCCTGCCGTCGGTGGTCAGCGTGCAGGGCGGCGACGGGCACTGGGTGGGCCTGTGCTGCCCGGAGCACTCCGCGGCCATCCGCACCGTGCTGGACCGCGCCGGCGCCGTGCTCATCGGCTCGCGCTCCTTCGCCGACGAGGTGGTCGAGCACCACGGCACCGACCCGGCGCGCTTCACCCTGGTCGGCGGCGCCACCGACACCGCGGCCTTCGCCCCCGCCGACGAGACCGCCGTCGGCGCCCTGCCGCTCGAGCGCCCGGTCACGCTGCTCTTCCACGGCAGGGTGGACCGGCGCAAGGGCGTGCTGGACCTGCTGCACGCCCTGGCCGCGCTGCGCGCGGAGGGCCGCGACGTGCGCCTGCTCGTCTCCGGCATCGGCCCGGACGTCACCGCGGTGGCCGAGCTGGTCGCCGAGCTGGGCCTGGGCGGGGCCGTGGAGCAGCGCGGCCACGTGCCCCACGAGCAGGCGCCCTCGGTGTACCGCGAGGGCGACGTCTTCGTCTCCCCGACGCAGTCGGAGGGCTTCTCCAACACCATCCTGGAGGCGATGGCCGCCGGGCTGCCGGTGGTGACCACCCGCACCGTCGGCGTCGTGGACTGCGTGCGCGACGGCGAGAACGGCCTGCTGCACGACGTCGGCGACGTCGCGGGCCTGACCGCCGCGCTGCGCCGCCTGCTGGAGGACCCCGGCCTGGGCCCGAAGCTGGCGCAGCAGGCGCTGGGCGAGGTGCGCGCGGTGTGGTCCTGGCCGGCGCTGACCGCGCGCGTGGAGGCCGTGTACGAGCGCCTGGCCGGCACCGCCCCGGACACCTCGTGGACGGCGCTGCCCGCCGGGGCCCGGCACACCAGCGCCGGGCGCGGTCTGGAGCCGGCCGAGCCGGCCGGGGGGTGCCGCTTCCTGCGCGCCCCGCACCTGCTGTGAGCGCCGCACCCGCCGCGGGCGCCGGAGCGCGCGTCCTGGCGGTCTCCCCGCACCTGGACGACGCCGCCTTCTCCGCCGGGGCGCTGCTGGCCGGGCTGGCCGCGGCCGGCGCGGACGTGCGGGTGGTCACCGTCTACACCGCGAGCGTGCCGCACCCCGGCGGGTTCGCGCTGGCCTGCCAGACCGACAAGGGCCTGGCGCCGGAGGTGGACTACATGGCGCTGCGCCGCGCCGAGGACGACGCCGCGCTGGCCGCCCTCGGCGTGCGCGGGCGGCACCTGCCGCTGCGCGAGGCCCCGCACCGCGGCTACGGCAGCGCCGCGGCCCTCTTCGGCCCCGTCGTCGCCGGCGACGAGGACCAGCCGCGGCGGGTGCGCGAGGCGCTCGCCCCCGTCCTGGACGAGGCGCCCGGCGGCGCGGTGGACCTGCTGCTGGGCCCGCAGGCCCTCGGCGACCACGTCGACCACCGGCACGTGCGCGACGCCGTGCTCGACCTGGCGCGCGAGCGCGCCCTGCCGTGCTCGCTGTGGGCGGACACCCCGTACGTGCTGCGCCCGGGCGCGGCGGCCCCCGCCGGGTCGCCGTGGTGGCCGCAGGAGGCCGAGCTGGACGCCAAGGTCGCCGCCTGCGCCGCCTACGCCACCCAGCTGGGCTTCCAGTTCGACGGCGAGGCGGCCATGGACCGGGCGCTGCGCGCGCTGCCGGAGACCTTCGACCCGCCCCTGCCGGTGGGCGCCCGCCGGCGCTGACGGGAACGGGACGGGTCCTGGCGGCACCCTGCCGCGGGGGCCGGCGCCGGGCCCGCGCCGGCCCCCGGCCGCCCAGACTGGACCGCGACGCCCCCGCCGCCACCCGCGGCGGACCGCGGAGAGGACGGCCCCGGATGGATCACGCCCCGCAGGACCTCGTGGACGCCCGGGACCTCGAGCAGCAGCGCCCCGGCGCGCCGGACGACCCCCTCGCCCCGCTCACCCCGGTCGGCCGCATGGTGATGACCACGGACGGCACCGTCACGGCGATCCTGGCCCACGCCGTGGGCGAGCGCATCGTGCTGGGGCGCACCGCGCAGCGCTGGCACGCCGTCCCGGCGGCCGAGGCCGCGCACCTGCGGCTGCCGCCGGGAGCCGCGGTGGAGCTGCGCACCGTCCACCTCGTCGGCGAGCGCACCGGCACCCGCTACGTGCGCGCCGAGACGCTGGTCTCCACCGACGCCCTGCCGCCCGGCTTCCGCGAGGACCTCGCCCGCGGCGAGGAGACGATCGGGCGCCTGCTGCGCGCGCACCGCCTGGAGACCTACCGCGAGGTCGTCGACACCCGCGTCAGCGCCGCCGACGGCACGTGCCGGCGCACCTACACCGTCACCGCCGGCGGGCTGCCCGTGCTGCTGATCACGGAGCACTTCGAGTCGACGTGCGGCTTCCTGGCCGCCGCGGTGCCGGCCCAGGCGCGGCGCGAGCCCGCCCAGCCGCTCACCGGCCCCCGCTGAGGACCCGCCCCGGCGCGCGCCCGCCCCGGCGGCCCGCTCGCCGGGCGGGGCGCGCCGGCGCGGGGCAGCATGGCCGCGTGCCGATCGCCGCAGCAGGGTCCCTCGTCGTCGCCGACCGCCGCGTGCCGCGGCTGGGCTACGGCACCATGCGCCTGACCGGGCCGCGCATCTTCGGGCCGCCCGCCGACCCCGAGGAGGCCAAGCGGGTGCTGCGCCGGGCCGTCGAGCTGGGCGTGCGGGTCATCGACACCGCCTGGTACTACGGCCCCGACGTGGCCGACGAGCTGCTCGCCGAGGCGCTGCACCCCTACCCCGAGGACCTGGTGGTGATCACCAAGCTCGGCGGCGCGCGCGGGCCGGACGCCTCCTGGGTGCCGGCCCTGCGCCCGGAGGAGCTGCGCGCCGGCGCCGAGCGCGACCTGCGCCTGCTGCGCCTGGACACCGTGCCCGTGGCGCACCTGCGCTGGCTGGAGGGCTCCGGGGTGGGCTTCACCGAGGCGCTGGACGCGCTGCTGGAGCTGGTGCGCGACGGCCTGGTGCAGCGCGTGGGCCTGTCCAACGTCGACGCCGCCCAGCTCGACGCGGCGCTGGAGCGCACCCCCGTGGCCAGCGTGTCCAACGCCTACAGCGTGCTGGACCGCACCCACGAGGACCTGCTGGC
Organism: Kineococcus gypseus; assembly: GCF_050871305.1. Taxonomy (NCBI): domain Bacteria; kingdom Bacillati; phylum Actinomycetota; class Actinomycetes; order Kineosporiales; family Kineosporiaceae; genus Kineococcus; species Kineococcus gypseus. The sequence goes on from NZ_JBJLRD010000001.1 coordinate 82,371, forward strand.
CCGCTGCGAGCGCGAGGGGATCCCGTTCCTGCCCTTCTTCCCGCTGGGCGCCTCGCCGGTGCGCAGCGGCAGCGGCGTGGACGCCGACGAGCGCGTCAGCGAGCTCGCCGCGCGCGCGGGCGTCAGCCGCACGCAGCTCGCGCTGGCGTGGCTGCTGCACCGCTCGCCGGTCCTGCTGCCCATCCCCGGCACGAGCAGCGTGGCGCACCTGGAGGAGAACCTCGCCGCCGCCGACGTCGAGCTGGACGCGGGCGTGCTGGCGGAGCTGGACGCGCTGACCCCGCCGGGCTGAGCGGCGGGGGCGCTGGAGGGGGAGGTGCCCCCGGCAGGACTCGAACCTGCGCACACGGCTCCGGAGGCCGATGCTCTATCCGCTGAGCTACGGGGGCTCAAGCAGGAACACCGTACCAGCGTCCCCGGCCCCTCCCGACCGCGTCCCCGCCCCCGCGGCGGCCGCCCGCGCAGGCGGGGCGGGTGGTGCGCGCCGGTAGGATCGACCCCCGTGACCCCCGCCGAGCTCTCCACCGCCCTGCGGGACGCTCTGACCTCGGCCGTGCAGGCCGGTGAGCTGTCCCTCGACCCCGCCGACGTGCCGGCCGAGGTCCGCGTGGAGCGCCCCAAGAACCGCGACCACGGCGACTGGGCGACCAGCGTCGCCCTGCAGCTGGCCAAGAGGGCCGCCCGCCCGCCGCGGGAGGTGGCCACGGTGCTGCAGCAGCGCCTGCTGGCCGTGCCCGGGGTGCGGGCCGTGGACATCGCCGGTCCCGGGTTCCTCAACGTCACCCTCGACGCCGCCGCCGCCGGTGAGCTGGCGCGCGCGGTCGTGGAGGCCGGCGCCGCGTACGGCACCGCGGCCGAGCCCACCGGCGAGAAGGTCAACCTGGAGTTCGTCTCCGCCAACCCCACCGGCCCCATCCACCTGGGCGGCACCCGCTGGGCCGCCGTGGGCGACTCCCTGGCGCGCATCCTCACCGCCGCGGGCGCCGAGGTGACGCGCGAGTACTACTTCAACGACCACGGCGCGCAGATCGACCGCTTCGCCCGCTCGCTGCTGGCCGCCGCGCACGGCGAGCCGACCCCCGAGGACGGCTACGGCGGCGCGTACATCGGCGACATCGCGCAGCAGGTCCTGGCCCGGGTGCCCGGCCTGCTCGAGCTGCCGCGCGAGGAGCAGCAGGAGGCGTTCCGCCGCGAGGGCGTCGAGCTGATGTTCACGGAGATCAGGAAGAGCCTGGCGGACTTCGGCGTCGAGTTCGACGTCTACTTCCACGAGGACTCCCTGCACACCTCCGGCGCGGTCGAGCGGGCCGTGGCGCGCCTGCGCGAGCTGGGGCGCGTCTACGAGGCCGACGGCGCGACGTGGCTGCGCACCAGCGACTTCGGCGACGACAAGGACCGCGTCGTCGTCAAGTCCGACGGGCAGCCGGCGTACATCTCCGGCGACCTGGCGTACTACCTCGACAAGCGCGAGCGCGGCTTCGAGCGCTGCGTGCTCATGCTCGGCGCGGACCACCACGGCTACGTCGGCCGGATGATGGCGATGTGCGCGGCGTTCGGGGACACCCCGGGCGTGAACCTGGAGATCCTCATCGGGCAGCTGGTCAGGCTGCTCAGGAACGGCGTGCCGGTGCGCATGAGCAAGCGCGCGGGCACCGTGGTGACGCTGGAGGACCTCGTCGAGCAGGTCGGCGTCGACGCCGCCCGGTACTCGCTGGTGCGCTCCTCGGTGGACACCTCCATCGACATCGACCTGGACCTGCTCCTCAAGCGCAGCAACGACAACCCCGTCTACTACGTGCAGTACGCGCACGCGCGCACCGCGAACGTCGCGGTCAACGCCGCCGCCGCCGGGGTGCGCCGCGAGGACGCCTTCGACCCCGTGCTGCTGACCGACGAGACGGAGTCGCTGCTGCTGGCGGCGCTGGCGGAGTTCCCCTCCGTCGTCGCTCGCGCCGGCGAGCTGCGCGAGCCGCACCGCGTGGCGCGCTACCTCGAGGAGCTGGCGGGCCGGTTCCACAAGTTCTACGACGCCTGCCGGGTCACCCCGCGCGCCGGCGAGGAGGTCACCGACGTGCACCGCACCCGCCTGTGGGTCAACGACGCCACCCGGCAGGTGCTGGCCAACGGCCTGGCGCTGCTGGGCGTCTCCGCCCCGGAGCGCATGTAGTGGCGCGCACCCACGAGGCCGGGCAGCTGCACGCCCCGGGTTCCTCGTCCATCGCGATCGTGCCCGGCTGGCTCAACGCCCCCGCCGACGTCAACGAGCTGCTGCCGCAGCTCTGGGCGCGCACCGTCGAGCGCGGGGCCGACGGCGCGCTGCGCGTGGGCGGCGTCAGCGTCGCCGACCTCGCCGCCGAGCACGGGACCCCGCTGTTCGTCCTCGACGAGGTCGACTTCCGCGCGCGCGCCACCGCGTTCCGCGACGCCTTCGCCGACGCGTTCGCCGAGCTGTGCGGGGGCGCCGACGTCTACTACGCGGCGAAGTCCTTCATCGCCACCGGCGTGGCCCGCTGGCTGGCCGAGGACGGCCTCGGGCTGGACGCCGCCTCCGCGGGCGAGCTGGAGCTGGGCCTGCGCGGCGGGGTGCCGGGCGCGCGGATCGTGGTGCACGGCAACAACAAGTCGCGCGGGGAGATCGAGAAGGCGCTGCGCGCGGGCGTGGGGCGCGTGGTCGTCGACAACCTGCAGGAGATCGACACCGTCGCCGACGTGGCGCGCTCCCTGGGCGTCGTGGCGCCGGTGATGCTGCGCGTGACCGTCGGCGTGGAGGCGCACACGCACTCCTACATCGCCACCGCCCACGAGGACCAGAAGTTCGGCCTGTCGCTGGCCGGGGGCGCCGCCGAGGCCGCCGTCGTGCGCGTGCTGGCGCGCCCGGAGCTGCGCCTGACGGGGCTGCACAGCCACATCGGCTCGCAGATCTTCGACATGGGCGGTTTCGAGGTCTCCGCCCGGCGCCTGCTGGGCCTGCAGCGCACCGTCGAGCGCGAGCACGGCGCGACGCTGCCCGAGATGGACCTCGGCGGCGGCTTCGGCGTGGCCTACACCTCCGAGCACGACCCGCTGCCGCCGCAGGAGATCGCCGGGCGCCTGGCCGAGATCGTCGCGCGCGAGTGCCTGGCGCAGGGCATCGCGGTGCCGCGCATCTCCGTCGAGCCGGGCCGGGCGATCGCCGCGCCGAGCACCTTCACCCTCTACGAGGTCGGCACCACCAAGGACGTCCAGCTCGACGCGGGCGTGCGCCGGCGCTACGTCTCCGTCGACGGCGGCATGAGCGACAACGTCCGCACCGCCCTGTACGACGCGGACTACTCCGCCACGCTCGCCTCGCGCGCCTCCACGGCCCCCGGCGTGCTCTCGCGCGTGGTGGGCAAGCACTGCGAGAGCGGCGACGTCGTCGTCAAGGACGAGTTCCTGCCGGCCGACGCCGGCGCGGGCGACCTGCTGGCCGTGCCCGGCACGGGCGCCTACTGCCGCAGCATGGCCAGCAACTACAACCAGCTGCCGCGCCCGGCCGTGGTCTCCGTGCGCGAGGGCGCCTCCACGGTGCTCGTGCGGCGCGAGACGCCCGAGGACCTGCTGGCGCTCGACGCGGGCTGAGGGCGGGTGGCGCACGCGCGCGCGGGCAGGTGAGAGGGTGTCGGGGGCCCCGCCGGGGCGAGCAGGGGAGCGGGTTCGTGGAGGGACGGTCGCGGTGGAGCCGGTGAAGGTCGCGTTGCTGGGGTGCGGGGTGGTCGGCACCGAGGTGGCGCGGCTGCTGACGACGCAGGCCGACGAGCTGGCCGCGCGGGTGGGCGCCCCGCTGGAGCTGACCGGCATCGCCGTGCGGCGCGCCGGGCGCGAGCGCGGCCTGCCGGTGGACCCGTCCCTGTTCACCACCGACGCCGCCGGGCTGGTCGCGCGCGCCGACGTCGTCGTGGAGGTCATCGGCGGCCTGGAGCCGGCGCGCACCCTGATGCTGCGCGCCCTGGAGCACGGCGCCTCCGTCGTCACGGCCAACAAGGCGCTGCTGGCCGCCGACGGCCCGGCCCTGTACGAGGCGGCCGCCAAGCACGGCGTGGACCTCTACTACGAGGCCTCCGTGGCCGGGGCGATCCCGCTGCTGCGCCCGCTGCGCGAGTCGCTGGCCGGCGACCGCGTCACCCGCGTGCTCGGCATCGTCAACGGCACCACCAACTACGTCCTGGACCAGATGGACAGCGCGGGCGTGGGCTTCGCCGAGGCCGTCGAGCAGGCCCAGGCGCTCGGCTACGCCGAGGCCGACCCCACCGCCGACGTCGAGGGCTTCGACGCCGCGGCCAAGGCCGCCATCCTCGCCTCGCTGGCCTTCCACACCCGCGTCGGCCTGGACGAGGTGCACCGCGAGGGCATCACCGAGGTCACCGCCGCCGACGTGCGCGCCGCGCAGGCGCAGGGCTGCGTCGTGAAGCTGCTGGCCATCGCCGAGCGCGGCACCGGCCCCGGCGGCGAGGAGGCCGTCTCGGTGCGGGTGCACCCGGCGATGCTGCCGCGCGAGCACCCGCTGGCGGGCGTGCGCGGCGCCTTCAACGCCGTCTTCGTCGAGGCCGAGGCCGCCGGGCAGCTGATGTTCTACGGCCCCGGCGCCGGCGGGCAGCCCACCGCGAGCGCGGTGCTCGGCGACGTCGTGGCCGTGGCCCGGCACCGGGTGGCCGGCGGGCGCGGGCCGGGGGAGTCCGCCTACGCGGACCTGCCCGTGCTGCCCATGGACGAGACCGTCACGCGCTACCACGTGCGGCTGGACGTGGCCGACCGCCCCGGCGTGCTGGCGCAGGTGGCGGGGGTCTTCGCCGCCCACGGCGTCTCGATCGAGGCCGTGCAGCAGCGGCAGGAGCCGGCCGGTGCCGGTGGGCGGGGGCGCGCGGTGCTCGTCGTGGTGACGCACAGCGCGCCCGACGCGGCGCTGGCCGCGACGGTGGACGAGCTGGAGGGCCTGGAGATCGTGGACTCGGTGGCGGGCGTGCTGCGCGTGGAGGGCGTCGAGGCGAAGGGGGGCGTCGCCTGATGGCGCACGTGTGGCGTGGCCTGATCGAGGAGTACCGCGACCGGCTGCCGGTCACCGAGGACACCCCGGTGGTGACGCTGGGCGAGGGCGGCACGCCGCTGGTGCCCGCGCGGCACCTGTCCGAGCTCCTCCGCGGGCGCGTCTACCTCAAGGTCGAGGGCTGCAACCCCACCGCGTCCTTCAAGGACCGCGGCATGACGATGGCCATGAGCAAGGCCAAGGAGGCCGGCGCGGAGGTCGTGATCTGCGCCTCCACCGGCAACACCTCCGCCTCGGCGGCCGCCTACGCCACCGCCGCGGGCATCCGCTGCGCCGTGCTCGTGCCGGACGGCAAGATCGCCCTGGGCAAGCTGTCGCAGGCCGTGGCCCACGGCGCCACGCTGCTGCAGGTCGACGGCAACTTCGACGACTGCCTCACCCAGGCGCGCAAGCTCGCCGAGGCGTACCCCGTCGAGCTGGTCAACTCCGTGAACCCGTACCGCATCGAGGGCCAGAAGACCGGCGCCTTCGAGGTCGTCGACGTCCTGGGCGACGCCCCGGACATCCACGCCCTGCCCGTCGGCAACGCCGGCAACATCACCGCGTACTGGAAGGGCTACTGCGAGTACGCGGCCGACGGCGTGGCCGCCAAGCGCCCGCGCATGTGGGGCTTCCAGGCCGCCGGCGCGGCGCCGCTGGTGCTCGGGCACCCGGTCGACGACCCCGAGACCGTCGCCACCGCCATCCGCATCGGCCACCCCGCGTCCTGGACCGGGGCGACCACCGCGCGCGACGACTCCGGCGGGCGCATCGACGCCGTCACCGACGAGCAGATCCTCGCCGCCCACCGCTGGCTCTCGGCGAAGGAGGGCGTCTTCGTCGAGCCCGCCTCCGCCGCCGGCGTGGCCGGCCTGCTCGCCGCCCGCGAGGCCGGTGAGGTCGAGGAGGGGCAGACCATCGTCGTCACGGTGACCGGCCACGGCCTGAAGGACCCGCAGTGGGCGCTGGAGCTGGCCGGCGGCACCGCCGCCGACGGCGGCCGCCGGGCCGTGGAGCCCGTGCGGGTGCAGCCGGACGCGGTGACCATCGCGCGCGCCCTCGACCTCGAGGCCTGAGGGCCCGCCCGACGTGAGCGCCGCCCCCGGCACCCCCGCCACCACCCGCCCCGGCACCGCCACCGCCCCGACCGCCCTGCCCGCGGGCGCGTCGGCGACCGTGCGCGTGCCCGCCACCAGCGCCAACCTCGGCCCCGGCTTCGACGCCTTCGGCCTGGCCCTGGACCTGCACGACGAGGTGCGCGCGCGCGTGGTGGCCGCCGGGGTGCGCGTGCACGTCGAGGGCGAGGGCGCCGGGCGCCTGCCCACCGACGCGCGCCACCTCGTCGTGCGCGTCCTGCAGGAGGCGCTGGCCGCCGCCGGGCGCACCGCCCCGGGGCTGGAGGTGTTCTGCCGCAACGAGATCCCGCAGGGGCGGGGCCTGGGCTCGTCGGCCTCGGCCATCGTGGCGGGGCTGGCCGCGGCGCAGGGGCTGCTCGAGGCCGCCGGCGGCGCGCCGGAGCCGGAGCCCGCGGTGCGCGAGCGGCTGCTGCTGGGCGCCTGCCGGCGCGAGGGCCACCCGGACAACGCCGCGCCCGCCGTCTTCGGCGGCTTCACCATCGCCTGGACCCGCGGCGACGACCCCACCCACCCCGAGGCGGTGCGCTCGGTGCGCCTGCCGGTGCACCCGGACGTGCGGGCGGTGGTGTGCGTGCCGGACGAGGAGCTGGCCACCTCCCGCGCGCGGGCCCTGCTGCCGGCCGCGGTGCCGCACGCGGACGCGGCCCTGACCGCCGGGCGCGCCGGGCTGCTCGTGCACGCGGTGACCAGCGCACCGGACCTGCTGCTCGACGCCACCGTCGAGCGCCTGCACCAGGACCAGCGCGGCCCGGCCATGCCGCGCACCGCGGCCCTGCTGCACCTGCTGCGCGAGCGGGGGCTGGCGGCCGTCGTCTCCGGCGCCGGCCCCAGCGTCCTGGTCCTGGCGCCGTCCGCGCGCGCGGGCGAGGTGGGGGGGGGGGGGGGGGGGGGGCCCGCCCGCGGCGCGGGGCCCCCCCCCACCGCGCCCCACCCCCCCGACCCGACCGACCCCACCCCCCCCCCCCCCCCCCCCCCCCCCCCCCCCCCCCCCCCCCCCCCCCCCCCCCCCCCCCCCCCCCCCCCCCCCCCCCCCCCCCCCCCCCCCCCCCCCCCCCGTCCGGGCGCCGTCCGGGCGCCGGACCCGTTCCCGCGCGCACCGTCCCGCCGCGCCCCGGAACCGGAGCGCGGGCACCGGCGCCCCGCTAGGGTGGGTGCCCCGGGTCATGGAGCGGCCCGGCCCGCCCGGCGAGCGGAGCCTGCCGTGGAGAACCCGACGCTGCGTGCCCGGCCCCGCGTGCGGGCCGCCCCCGCGAGCGGCGGCGCAGCCGCGCGCGACCGCAGCCTGGTGCAGGCCGTGGCGGAGCTGGCGGCCGCGGCCACCGAGCAGTTCAGCGCCGACGACCTGCTGCGGCGCCTGGCCGGTGTCGCCGCGCAGCACCTCGCGGTCGACGGCACCGGCGTGATGATCGTCGAGGACGGCTCGGTGCGCTTCGTGCACGCCGACCGGGAGGCGGTCGACGCCGTCGAGCGCGTGCAGCAGCTCGTGCAGGAGGGGCCCTGCCGCGACGCGGTGCTCAGCTGCGCCGACGTCGTGGTCGACGACCTCGCCGACCCGCAGCGGACGGCGTGGCCGGAGTTCACGGTCACAGCCCGCCAGGTCGGGCTCGGGGCGGTGCTGGCGGTGCCGCTGACCGCCCGCGGGCGCACCTGGGGCGTGCTGGACCTGTACCGGCTGCGGCCGGGGCCGTGGTCGGCGCACGACCTGGAGACCGCCCACCTGCTGGCGCACGTGGCGGTCTCCTACCTCGTCATGGCCGACGACCGCGACCGGGCCCGCCGCGCCCAGCTGGAGCTGGCCCACCGCAGCACCCACGACGCCCTGACCGGGCTGCCCAACCGGGCGCTGCTCTTCGACCGCCTCGAGCACGCCCTGTCCGCGGCCCGCCGCCACCGGCGCGTCGTGGCGGTCCTCTTCATCGACCTGGACGGCTTCAAGGCCGTCAACGACATCCACGGCCACGCCGCCGGCGACACCGTGCTGGCCACCGTGGCCGCCCGGATGAGCGGCGCGCTGCGCCGGCGAGACACCCTGGCGCGCCTGGCCGGCGACGAGTTCGTCGTGGTGTGCGAGGACCTGCCGCGGGCCGGGCCGTTCGAGCTGGACGAGCACGTCCGCGCCCTGACCGACCGCCTGCGCCGCGAGCTGGCGCGGCCGGTGCCGGTGGGCGGCACCGACCTGGTGGTGCGCGCCAGCATCGGCGTCGCGCTCAGCGGCGCGCACCGCGACGCCGACGAGCTGCTGGCCGACGCCGACGCGGCGATGTACCGGGTCAAGCACGCCGGGCGGGGCGGGCCCGCCGGCCCGGACCCGGCGCCCCGCGCGGTGGGCCGGCTGCAGCGCGAGCTGGCCGGCGCCCTGGACCGCGGGGAGCTGCGGGTGCACTACCAGCCGGTCCTGGAACCGTCGGGGGCCGTGCACGCGGTCGAGGCGCTGCTGCGCTGGCAGCACCCGCGGCACGGGCTGCTGCCCGCCGCGCGCTTCGTCGGCCTCGCCGCCGCCGGCGGCTCGATCGTCGGCACGGGCCGGTGGGTGCTCGAGCAGGCGAGCGCCCAGCTGGGGCGCTGGCAGCGCGAGCTGGGCGCGGGCGCCCCGGGCAGCGCCCACGTCAACCTCAGCACCGCCGAGCTGGCCGACCCGGGCCTGGCGGCGGCGCTGGCGAGCGCGCTGCGCAGGAACCGCCTGCACGCGGAGCAGCTCGGCCTGGAGCTGCGCGAGGAGTGCCTGGGCGACCCGCGCGTCCCGCCCGCCCTGCACGAGCTGCAGCGGCGCGGGCACCCGCTGTCCGTGGACGGCTTCGGCGCCGGCCGCTCCTCCCTGGCGGGCCTGGTCGAGCTGCCGCTGGGCACGGCCAAGATCGACGCCGGCCTCACCGCGGGCCTGACCGCCGGGCCCGGCCCGCACGCGCGCCGCCGGGCCCTGGTGGACGCCGTGGTCGCCGTCGCCGCGAGCCTGGGCCTGCGCGTGACCGCGGTGGGCGTCGAGACGCCCGAGCAGGCGGCCGCGGCGCTCGCGGCCGGCTGCCACCACCTGCAGGGCTTCCACTGCGGCGCGCCGGGACCGCCCGACCTGCTCAGCGCGCTCTGGTCCTCCTGAGGACGCGCTCGCGCGCCGCCCGCCGGCGCGGGGGGCCCGGGGACGACGCAGGGCCACCCGGGGACCCGGGTGGCCCTGCGTCGAGGAGGTGGTCGCCCCGACGGTCGCCTCGCGGCGAAGGGCCGCTCGCAGCGGCTGGTGGTGAGGCCCGGGGACACGTACCGGGGCGACCTCCCGTTCCAAGCGCGCGGGGCGCCCGGCGATTCCGGGCGCCCCGCGTGAGCCGCCTCACACCCGGGCGTCCTCCGCGCGCTCGACGCGGCGCTCCAGGGCGGTGCCCTCCACGTCCAGGGAGGGCAGCCAGCGCAGCCAGCGCGGCAGCCACCACGCCGAGCGGCCCAGCAGGGCCAGCGCGGCGGGCACGAGCACCATGCGCACCACCACCGCGTCGGCGAGGATGCCGATCGCCAGCGCGAACGCGATGGGCTTGATGGTCGCGTCGCCCTCGGGCACGAAGCCGGCGAAGACCGCGAACATGATCGCCGCGGCCGCCACCACCACCGGCGCCGCCTGCCGGAAACCGGTGCGCACCGCCGCCACCGGGTCGGCCCCGTGCGCGTGCGCCTCGTGCATGCGCGAGACGAGGAAGACCTGGTAGTCCATCGCCAGGCCGAACAGGATGCCCACGACGATGATCGGCGCCAGGCTCAGCAGCGGCCCGGTGGCCTCGGAGTTGACCAGGTCCGCCAGCCACCCCCACTGGAAGACCGCGACCGTCGCGCCGAGCGCGGAGCCGATGGTCAGCAGGAAGCCCAGCACGCCGACCAGCGGCACCAGCAGCGAGCGGAAGACCAGCACGAGCAGCACCAGGGCCAGGCCGACCACGAGCACCAGGTACACCGGCAGCGCCTCGTCGAGGGTCTGCGAGACGTCCACGCTCACCGCGGTGCTCCCCGTGACGTAGGCGCGGGTGCCGTCGTCGGGGTCGGCGGCCAGGCGGGAGCGGATGTCGGCGACGAGCTCGCGGGTGGCCTCGTCGTCCGGGCCGGTGGTGGGGATCGCGGTGACCAGCGCGGCGGTGCCCTCGGCGTTGGGCTGCGCGGGCGTGGCCAGCGCCACGCCGGGCAGCTCGGCGACCTCCGCCTGCACCTCCTGGGCGCGCTCGTAGGCGCCGGTGCCGTCGACGAGGACGAGCAGCGGGCCGGTCACGCCCGCGCCGAAGCGCTCGGAGAGCAGCTCGGCGGCGCGCGCCTGGGTGCTGTCCTCGGCGGGCAGCTGGTTCAGCGTGGTGCGCAGGGAGAACACCGGCAGGGCGACGACGGTCAGCGCGACGGCGGCGGCCAGCAGGCTGGGCCAGCGGTGCCGGGTGACGGTGCGGGCCCAGCCGCCGAAGAAGCCGCGACCGCCGCCGTCGGGGCCGGTCACCGCCACGTGCTGCCCGCCGCGCTGCGCCGGCGCCCGGCGCGCCCGCCGCGGCAGCGCGCGGGTGCCGATCAGGCCGAGCGCGGCCGGCACCAGGGTCAGGGCCACGAGCACGGCCACGACGACGGTGCCGGCGGCGGCCAGGCCCATCTCGGTGAGGAAGGGGATGCCCGCCACCGACAGGCCCGCCAGGGCGATGACGACCGTCAGGCCGGCGGTGAGCACCGCCGAGCCGGCCGTGCCGACCGCGACCGCGACCGCCGCGGGCACGTCGCGCCCGTCGAGCAGCTCGTGCCGGAAGCGGGTGACGATGAACAGCGCGTAGTCGATGCCGACGGCCAGGCCGAGCATCACCGCCAGGATCGGGGTGGTGGACTGCAGGTCCACGAAGCCGGTGAGCACGGTGATGCCGAGCACGCCGGTGGCCACCCCGACCAGCGCGGTGAGCAGGTTCATCCCGGCGGCCACGAGCGAGCCGTAGGTGACGGCGAGCACCACCAGGGCGGCCACCACGCCGATCGCCTCGGCGGCGCCGCCGACCTCCGAGACGGCCTGGGACGCCTCGCCGGTGACCTCCGCCTCCAGCCCGGCGGCGCGCGCGTCGTCCAGGACGGCCAGCAGCTCCTCGCGCTGGGCGTCGGTGATCTCCGGGGCGCGCTCGGCGTAGGTGACGGTGCTGTAGGCGGCGCGCTGGTCGGGGGAGACGGTGGGCGCCTGCGGGTCCAGCGGGTCGGTGGCGGCGGCGACCCCGTCGAGCTGCTGCAGCTCGGCGACCACCTGCGCCAGGGCCACGGCGTTGTCCGGGGAGGTGATCTGCTCGCCGTCCGGGGCCTGCAGGACGACCTGCGCGCTGGAGCCGGTGGCGCCCCCGCCGAAGCGCTCGTCGATCAGGCGCAGCGCCGTGGTGGACTCCTGCCCGGGGATCTCGAACGTGTTGACGGTGGAGCCGGACAGCGTCGCGGCGCCGACGCCGGCGCCGAGCAGGACGAGCACCCAGACGCCCAGGACGGCGAGGCGGTGGCGCACCGCCCCCAGTCCCAGGCGGTGCAGGAAGGTGGCCACGGGGTTCCTCTCCTCGGTTCTTCAGGCGCCGGGACCGGCGCCGGTGGGGGGCGGGGCGTCGGCGCGGTGGCCGAGGGCGTCGACGGCGGTGGCGACGAGCAGGGGGTGCACGACCTCGGCGGGCAGCTCCCCGCGGCAGGCGAGCGCGGCGGTGGCCAGACCCCCGAGGGCCGCGGTCAGCCGCACGGTGCGCTCGGCGCCGGCGCCGGGACCGGCGGCGAAGGCCTCGAAGAGGACGCCGGCGAGCTCCTGCAGCTGGGCGGTGTGCGCGTGCGCGCCGCCGCTGACGCTCGAGAGGGCCAGCGAGGTGAAGCCCGGCCGGGCCAGGGCGAGGTCGGCCAGCGAGGCCACCAGGGCCCGGTCGCGCGCCGGTCCCGGTGCGGTGGCGGTGGCCTCGCCGGCCAGGCGGCGCACGTGCGCCAGGGTGCGCGCCAGTGCCGCCTCGGCCAGCGCCTCCTTGGTGGGGAAGCGGTGCAGCAGGCCGGTCTTGGAGTAGCCGGTGGCGTCGGCGACGCGCTGCACGGAGGTGTGCTCGACGCCGTGGCGGGCGAAGAGGGCCGCGGCGGTGTCGAGGATCTCCTCGTCGATCTGCTCGCGCGTCGGGCGGTGCACCGGACCAGCGTAGACCACTGCGGACCAGGACGGTCGGTCCTGGACCGCCGTGGTCCGGCCCCGTGCGCCGTCGGGTCCAGTGCACCGCGCCGCGGCGCACCGCGCGAGCCGGGGACGTCGGTGCGCGGGCCTACCCTGGGGCGCGATGAGCACGCTGTTCGACGACCTGCCCCTCGGCGGCCCGGGCGAGCCCGCCCCGCGCCCCGGCGCGCCCGCCGCGGCCGGCGCCGGCTCGCCCGCCGGCCGCGGCGCCGAGCTGCTGGCCGGGCTGAACCCGCAGCAGCGCGAGGCCGTCGTGCACGCCGGCTCGCCGCTGCTCATCGTGGCCGGCGCCGGCTCGGGCAAGACCCGCGTGCTCGCCCACCGCATCGCCTACCTGCTGGCCGAGCGCGGCGCCACCCCCGGGCAGGTGCTGGCCATCACCTTCACCAACAAGGCCGCCGCCGAGATGCGCGAGCGCGTCGCCTCCCTGGCCGGGGACGTGGTGGGCGTGGGCGCGCGCAGCATGTGGGTGTCCACCTTCCACTCCGCGTGCGTGCGCATCCTGCGCCGCGAGGCGGCCACGCTGGGGATGCGCTCGTCGTTCTCCATCTACGACTCCGCCGACTCCCTGCGCCTGATGACGATGGTGGCGCGCGAGCTGGAGCTGGACCCCAAGAAGCACGCGCCCCGCGCGCTCGCCTCGATGGTCTCCACCCTGAAGAACGAGCTGGTGGACGAGGAGGCGTACTGGGAGCGGGCCCACTCCGAGGACGGCAACGCCACCGAGCGCGTCGTGGCGCAGGTGTACCGCTCCTACCAGCAGCGGCTGCGCCAGGCGCACGCCGTGGACTTCGACGACCTCATCATGTCCACCGTCCACCTGCTGCAGGCGTTCCCCGCCGTCGCCGAGCACTACCGCCGCCGCTTCCGGCACGTCCTCGTCGACGAGTACCAGGACACCAACCACGCGCAGTACGTGCTGGTGCGCGAGCTGGTGGGCGGCTCCGTCAGCGAGGCCGCCGCCCGCGGCGAGCACGGCCTGGCGGTGCCGCCGGCCGAGCTGACCGTCGTCGGCGACGCCGACCAGTCGATCTACGCCTTCCGCGGCGCCACGATCCGCAACATCACCGAGTTCGAGCAGGACTACCCGGACGCGCGCACGGTGCTGCTGGAGCAGAACTACCGCTCCACCCAGACCATCCTGTCCGCGGCCAACCAGGTCATCGCGGTCAACACCGACCGCCGCGCCAAGAACCTGTGGACCTCCTCGGGGCAGGGCGAGAAGATCGTCGGCTACGTCGCCGACGACGAGCACGGCGAGGCGCAGTTCGTCGCCGACGAGGTCGACCGCCTGCACGACGAGGCCGGCGTGCGCTACGGCGACGTCGCGGTCTTCTACCGCACCAACGCGCAGTCCCGCGCGCTGGAGGAGGTCTTCATCCGCACCGGCCTGCCGTACAAGGTGGTCGGCGGCACCCGCTTCTACGAGCGCCGCGAGGTCAAGGACGCCATCGCCTACCTGCGCGTGCTGGACAACCCCGACGACACCGTGAACCTGCGCCGCGTTCTCAACGTGCCCAAGCGCGGCATCGGCGAGCGCGCCGAGGCCGCGCTGGCCGTGTTCGCCGAGCGCGAGCGCATCCCCTTCGGGCAGGCGCTGGAGCGCGCGGGAGAGGCCGTCGGGCTGGTGGCGCGCTCCCTGAACGCCGTGCGCGGCTTCGCCCAGCTCGTCGCCGACCTGCGCACCCTGGCCGAGTCCGGCGCCTCCCCGGCGGTGGTGCTCGAGGCGGTCCTGGAGCAGACCGGCTACCTCGCCGAGCTGCGCGCCAGCGGCGACCCGCAGGACGAGTCGCGCGTGGAGAACCTCGCCGAGCTCGTCGCGGTGGCCGAGGAGTTCTCCGACGCCGACCCCGACGGCACCCTGTCGGACTTCCTCGAGCGCGTCTCCCTCGTCGCCGACGCCGACCAGATCCCCGAGGAGGAGGACGGCAGCGGCGTGGTCACCCTGATGACGCTGCACACCGCCAAGGGCCTGGAGTTCCCCGTCGTCTTCCTCACCGGCATGGAGGACGGCACGTTCCCGCACCAGCGCTCCCTGGGCGACCCCGACCAGCTCGCCGAGGAGCGCCGCCTGGCGTACGTGGGCCTGACCCGCGCGCGCGAGCGGCTGTACCTGTCGCGCTCGGCGGTGCGCAGCGCCTGGGGCGCCCCGCAGCAGTACCCGGCCAGCCGCTTCCTCGACGACGTGCCCGCCGACCTGCTCCACTGGCGGCGCGGGGAGGCCGCGTTCGCGACGGCCACCTCCTCGTCCTCGCCGCTGCGCGCTCCGTCGCGGCCGGTGGCCCGCTCCGCCGGCAGCCGCCCGGTGGTCAGCCTGGCCCCCGGCGACCGCGTCACCCACGACTCCTTCGGCCTGGGCACCGTGGTGCGCCTGGAGGGCGAGGGCGACCGCACCGTCGCGCACGTGGACTTCCGCGGCGAGGGCACCAAGCGCCTGCTGCTGCGCTACGCGCCGGTGGAGAAGCTCTAGCCGCTCGGCAGGGGACCGCCAGCCGCGCCCCTGGCCCACCGGCGGTGCCGTCGCGCAGACTCGGCGGCGTCAGCGCACCGCGCCGCGCACCGGCGCGGGGTCCCCGGCCCGGGCAGGAGCAGGCATGAGCGAGTCGAGCGCGGGGACCGTCGTCTCCGGGCGCAGGTACGCCGTCGAGCGGGTCGGCGGGCGCGCCCCGAGCGCGCTGGAGGACTTCGCCGGGGAGACCTCCCTGCGCCTGACCCACGGCGCGGAGGTCCACGAGGTCGCCGGCGTGGGGCGCGTCGTGGACGGCGCGGTGCGCTTCCACGAGAAGCGCGGCGACCCGGGCGGCAAGGACGTGCGGGTCTGGCGCATCAGCGCCGGCGCGGACGGCTTCGAGGCGGAGCACACCCCCTGAGCGCACCCCCCGAGCGCGCCGCGGTGCTCCCGCGCCGTTGTCGGTGGCCCGTGGCAGGCTCCTGAGCCGGGCCGCCGGGCCGGTCGCCGCGCGGCGGCCGGGTGAGCGCGCCCGAACCTGTTCAGGTGCGCGCACCGGCGTGCCGATGCAGGGGGTCGACGCCGCGACGCAGGGCCGCGGCCGCCGGGGGTCGTGGAGGGGGTGGGCGGGGTGACGGGCGTGCGCGGTGCGCGGGTGGGCCTGGTGGTCAACCGGGTCGAGGACTTCGCGCTGCCCGTCGTGCGCGGCCTGGAGTCCGTCCTCGCCCCCGCCGGCGCCTCCCTGCTGCTGCTGGTGCACCCGGCGCCCTCCGACCACCCGCGCCCCTGGCTGGAGCGCCTCGTGCGCGCCGGGTCCGTCGACGCCCTCGTCGTCACCGCCGTCGTGGACCGCACCACCGGCTCGGCGGATGTGCGCCACCTGGTGCGCCAGGCCGGCGGCCTGCCGGTGGTCACCCTCGGCAGCCGCGTGCCCGGTGTGCCCGACGTCAGCTGCGACAACGCCGACGGCGCCTCCGCCGCGGCCGCGCACCTGCTCGCCGGCGGCCGCCGCCGCCCGCTGGTGCTGGCCGGCCCGCTCGACAGCGTCGACTCCGCCGAGCGCGAGGAGGCCTTCGCCGGGGTGGTGGCCGCCGCCGGTCTGCCCCCGTCGCCGCTCGTGCGGGCCGACTACCACCGCGACACCGCCTACCGGCGCGCCCTGGACGCCCTGCGCGCCGCCCCCGACGCCGACGCCGTCTTCGCCGCCAACGACGAGATGGCCCTGGGCGCCCTGGACGCGCTGGCCACGCTGGGGCGGCGTGTGCCGCAGGACGTGGCCGTCGTCGGCTTCGACGACACCCCCGCCGCGGCCACCGCCGAGGTGCCGCTGACCACCGTGGACCCCCAGCTGCAGCGCCAGGGCGAGCAGGCCGGCCGGCTGGTGCTGGCCCTGCTGGCGGGCGAGGAGGTCCCCGACCGGGTGCGCACCTCGTGCGAGCTCGTCGTGCGCGGCTCCACCGACCGCGCGCCCGGCGCCCTGCCCGTCCCCGCCAGCACCGCGCTGCCCGACGGCGACCTGGCCCGCCGCGCCCGCGCCGCCGTGCTGGCCCGCCTGCAGCGCGCCGTGCCCGCCCCGGCCGTCCGGGCGGTGCCCGCCGCGCGCACGGCCCCCGGGGCGGCCGCGACGGCCGGCGCGAGCGCGCTGGAGGAGCTGGTGCGCGAGCGCCCCGAGCAGGCGTGGTGGCGGCGCGTGGTCGCCGCCTCGGTGGCCGGGCTGGGCGTGCCCGCGGACGACCCGGTGGTGGCCGCCGCCGTGCGCGAGGTCGAGCACGAGGTCGAGCGCGGCGTCTCCGCCGCCCTGCTGCGCGGCACCAAGGCCGGCCTGCAGACCACCCACCACCTGCTCGAGCTCAAGCACGGCCTGGCGCAGGTGACCGGCGTGGAGGAGCTGGCCGGCGAGCTGGCCGCCTACCTGCCGCGCGTCGCGGTGCGCCGCGCCCACCTGGCCCTCGTCGAGGACGGCCTGGCCCGGCTCGTCTTCTGCTCCGGCGCGCCGGCGCCGGGACCCGGCGACGAGCCCTACCCCGCGCAGGAGCTGCTGCCGCGCCACCGGCGCGAGGCGCTGGGGCGCGTCACCCTCGTGGTGCGGCTGCTCGTGCTCGACGGGCGCGAGCAGGGGCTGCTCGTGTACGAGCAGGAGCAGCTGGACCGCTACACCGGCCAGGCCCTGCAGCGCGACCTCACCAGCGCCCTGGAGGCGCTGCAGCGCCACCGCGACGCCCGCGCGCGCGCCGCCGAGCTCGAGCGCCTCGTGGCCGAGCGCACCGCCCAGCTGCGCGCGGAGGTGCGCACCCGCCGCCTGGCGCAGGAGGAGCTGACCCGCGCCAACCAGCGGCTGCAGGAGGCGCTGCTCGTCGACGGCCTGACCGGCGTGCGCAACCGGCCCGCCTTCGACGACGCCCTGCGCCGGGCGTGGTGCCGGCACCGGCGCACCGGCGAGCCGCTGAGCGTGCTCGTGTGCGACGTGGACCGCTTCAAGCTCTACAACGACTCCGCCGGGCACCTGGCCGGGGACGCCTGCCTGCGCGCGGTGGCCGCCTGCATCAGCACCGCCGTCAGCCGCGACGACGACGTGGTCGCCCGCTTCGGCGGGGAGGAGTTCGCCGTCGTCCTGCCCGACACCGGCGTGGAGGGCGCCGTGCGCGTGGCCGAGCGCGTCCTGGCGCGGGTGCGCGCCGCGGCGCTGCCCCACCCGGGGTGCGGTGAGGGCGCCACCGTCTCGGTCAGCGTGGGCGTGGCCACCAGCGCCGGCCCGGCGCCGGCGGCCTCGTTCGAGGAGCTGCTGCGCGAGGCCGACGCCGCCCTCTACCGCGCCAAGGGCTCCGGGCGCGACCGGCTGGCCCTGGCGGCCCCGCGGGTCTCGCGGGTCTGAGGCGCGGGCGGCCGCCGCGCCGCCCGCCCCACCCGTCGCCCCGCCCCGTCGCCCCACCCGCTCGCCTCAGCCGGGCAGGTGGCTCCACAGCACGTCCAGGCCGCCCTCGCCGGCCTCCACCTCCACGCCGCCCAGCGCGGCCGGCAGCAGCAGCGAGCTCGCCCGCCCCAGCTCGCCGTCCCACCCGCCGGCGCGCACCCGCACCGGCGCCGGCCCGACGTTGCTGAGCACCTGCGCGGTGGTGAACGCCCGCTCCACCCGCACCGGGTGCCCGCTGCGCCAGCGGTGCAGGACGAAGTAGGGGCCCTCGCAGCACAGCGCCCGGCGCACGCCGTCGTCGTCGGCGGGCACCGTGGAGTCGGTGACGGCCACGCGCGCGTCCAGGTGCGTCTGGCGCAGCAGGGCCTCGACGTTGGCGCGCCGCCGCTCCTCCGGCACCGGCGAGCCGTCGGACATCTCGCGCGCCATCGCGTGCTGGAGCACGTCGGAGGTCTGCTGCACCTCGTAGACCAGGGTGCCCGGGCCGAAGGAGTGGATCGTGCCGGCGGGCACGTAGAGGGTGTCGCCGGCCGCGACGGGCACCCGCTCCAGCACGGCGTCCCACTCCTGCGCCAGCAGCGCCTCGCGCAGCCGCTCCAGGGTGACGCCGGCGCGCACCCCCACCAGCGCGGTGGCACCGTCGTCGGCGTGCACGTGCACCGGCAGGGCGCCGTGCCCGTCGATGAACTTCGTCAGCACCGGGAAGCGCGGGCCGGAGAAGCCCGGGCCCACCAGCTCCTCGGGGTGCTCGCGCACCAGGTCGCGCAGCGGCGTGCCGGCCAGCGGGCCCTCCAGCACGCTGCCCACCCGCCCGTCCACGTCGCTGACCTCCCACGTCTCGGCGACGCGGCCGTCGGGCAGCCCCTCGCGCCCGAGCACCTCGGCGATGGCGCGTCCACCGAACAAGTGCTGCTGGACTGGCGCGCTCAGGCGCAGCGGGTACCACTGCACGGCGGGACCTCCTCGTGTCGTGCGCCCGCGGACCGGGCTCACCGCGCAGGTACCCGCGCGGGCGCGCGGCGAACCGCGACCCCTCACCCGGGTGGGCGCGTCGCGGTGGCCGGGTGCCCCACCCCGCCCTACGGTGGTCGACCCACCGCACGCGAAGGAGCGACCCGTGGTCCCTCTGCTCGACCGGAGGCGCAGCATCGCGCCGCCCGGCTTCAACCGCTGGCTCGTGCCGCCGGCGGCCCTGGCGGTGCACCTGTGCATCGGCCAGGTCTACGCCACCAGCGTCTACAAGAACGCCCTCGTGCAGCACTTCGGCGTCGGCAACACCGAGATCGGCGTGGTGTTCTCCATCGCCATCGTCATGCTCGGGCTGTCGGCCGCCGTGGCGGGCACCTGGGTGGACCGCAACGGCCCGCGCAAGGCGATGGCCACCTCGGCGGTCTTCTGGGTCACCGGGTTCCTCGTCGGCGCCCTGGGCATCGCCACCTCCCAGCTGTGGCTGCTGTACCTGGGCTACGGCGTCATCGGCGGCATCGGCCTGGGCATCGGCTACATCTCGCCGGTCTCCACGCTCATCAAGTGGTTCCCGGACCGCCCGGGCCTGGCCACCGGCATGGCCATCATGGGCTTCGGCGGCGGCGCCCTGGTGGCCAGCCCGCTGTCCAACCGCCTGCTGGGCCTGTACGACGCGGACTACGACTCCGCGGTGGCCGGCAGCGTGCCCAGCGGCTCGGCCGTGGCGCTGCTGTTCCTCACCTTCGCGATCGTCTACGCGCTGTTCATGTCCTTCGGCGCGGCGACCGTGCGGGTGCCCGCGGACGGCTGGCGCCCGGACGGCTTCGACCCGGCCTCGGTGCGCTCGAAGTCGCTGGTGACCACCGCCAGCGTCTCGGCGCGCAACGCGATCCGCACCCCGCAGTTCTGGCTGCTGTGGGTGGTGCTCTTCTGCAACGTCACCGCCGGCATCGGCATCCTGGAGCAGGCCGCGCCGATGATCCAGGACTTCTTCCGCGGCGCCGACGGCACCTCCGCGGTGGCCGTGGCCGCCGCCGGCGGGTTCGTCGGGCTGCTGTCGATGGCGAACATGGCCGGCCGCTTCGTGTGGTCCTCGACCTCCGACGTCATCGGCCGCAAGCCGATCTACGTGCTCTACCTGGGCGTGGGGCTGGTGGCGTACGCGCTGCTGGCGCTGTTCGGGCAGACCAGCACCGCGCTGTTCATCCTGCTGGCCGCGGTCATCCTGTCCTTCTACGGCGGCGGTTTCGCCACCGTCCCGGCGTACCTGCGCGACCTGTTCGGCACCTTCCAGGTCGGCGCGATCCACGGCCGCCTGCTGACCGCGTGGTCCACCGCCGGCGTCGTCGGCCCGCTCATCGTCAACGGGTTCCTGGACTCCCAGGGCGACCCGGGCACCCTGACCGCGGCGGCGTACCGCCCGGCCCTGCTGACGATGGTGGCGCTGCTGGC
This sequence comes from Kineococcus gypseus, assembly GCF_050871305.1. Lineage (NCBI taxonomy): Bacteria > Bacillati > Actinomycetota > Actinomycetes > Kineosporiales > Kineosporiaceae > Kineococcus > Kineococcus gypseus. Next base: position 102,498 of record NZ_JBJLRD010000001.1, read on the forward strand.
CGTCGGGTTCGTCGCCAACCTGCTGGTGCGGCCGGTGGCCGACCGCTTCCACGAGCCGGCCGCCGGCGCGCCGGCCGAGCCCACCGCGGAGCCCCGGGCCCCGCGCCAGGAGAGGAGCACCTCGTGAGCACCGCGGCGCAGCACGGCCCGGCGGCGGGCGGCAGCCGAGGCGCGGGCGGCGGCACCGCGGGCGCACCGGCGCGCTCGTCCACCGGGCGCGTGGCGTTCGGCTGGACCCTGGTGGGCGTGCCCCTGGTGTACGGGGTCGTCGAGACGCTCGTGCGCGTCTCGCGCCTGTTCACCGGCTGAACCCACCCCACCGCACCCCACCGGCCCACCGCACGAGCCCACCGCCCCGCCCCGGTCCGCCGGGAGCGGGGCGGCGGCGCGCGGGCCCGTCAGCGGAAGCGGTCCGGGTCCCCGGCGCCCTCGCGCACGACCTCGGGCGCGCCGCCGGTGAGGTCCACGACCGTGGTGGGGGTGGTCCCGACCTCCCCGGCGTCGACGACGGCCTCGACGACGTGGTCCAGCTCCTCCTTGACGCTCCACGCGTCCGTGGGCGGCTCGTCGTGCCCGGGCAGCAGCAGCGTGCTCGACAGCAGCGGCTCGCCCAGCTCGCGCAGCAGCGCCCGCACGAACGGGTGGTCCGGGATGCGCACGCCGACCGTGCGCTTGCGCGGGTGCGCGAACCGCTTGGGCACCTCGCCGGTGGCGGGGAGGATGAACGTGTACGGCGCCGGGGTGGCGGCCTTCACCGCCCGGAACGCCGCGTTGTCCAGGTGCACGAACTGCCCGAGCTGCGCGAAGTCGGCGCACACGAGCGTGAAGTGGTGTCGCTCGTCGAGGCGGCGGATGCGCCGGATGCGCTCGGCGCCGGTGCGGCTGTCCAGCCGGCAGCCCAGCGCGTAGCAGGAGTCGGTGGGGTAGGCGATCAGGGCGTCCTCGCGCAGCAGCGCGACGAGCTGGGCCAGGGCCCGCGGCTGCGGGTCGCGCGGGTGCACCTCGACGAAGCGGGCCACGCCGGGACCGTACGCCCGCGCCGGGGCTAGGGCAGCTCGACCTGCACGAACCCGATGCGGCGGCGCAGCTCGAAGCCCAGCGCCTCGTACAGCCCCACCGCCGGGTTGTCGGCGGCCGCGTGCAGGAACGGGGTCTCCCCGCGGGCGAGGACGCCGGCGGCCACCGCCCGCACCAGCCGGCTGGCCAGGCCCCGCCCGCGCGCGGCCGGGTCGGTGCACACCGCGCTGATCTCGGTGAACCCCGGCGGGTGCAGGCGCTCGCCGGCCATCGCCACCAGCCGCCCGTCGCCGTCGCGCACGCCCAGGTAGGTGCCCAGCAGCCGGGTGCGCCGCTCGAACGGGCCCGGCCGGGTGCGCTCGACCAGCGCCAGCGCCTCGGGCACGTCCGCCTCGCCGAGCACCACCGCCTCCGGGTCCGGTTCCGCGCGCAGCCGCGGCGTGGCCACCAGCTGCACCCCCGCGAGGTCGCGCACCACCCGCGCGCCCGCCGGCGGCGCGAGCGCCAGCCCCGGCACCAGCGCCGTGGCGCCCGCCCCGGCCAGCGCGCGCAGGTCCGCCCAGGCGCGCGGGTCGGCGGCGTCGGCCAGCGCGCAGAACGGCGAGACGTCCACCGGGTAGCGTCGGGCCAGCCCGCCGCCCTCGGCGAGGTGGCGGTGCGCGCCGGTCAGGGAGGTCCACACCGGGGCGTCGAGGGGGTGCCCGTCGATCACGCCGGGCATGCTGCCACCCGCGCCGCGCGCGGCCGCGACCCGCCCGCCGCGACCCGCCCGCCGCGGGCCCACCGGGAAGGGTCGCCGCGGGAGCACTAGGGTGCTGGGAGCCCGGTGCTCGCCGGCGCGGGCGCCCCGCGGGACGGTGCCGGCGGCCCCGGCAGCGGCACGACACCCTCCGACGACGAAGACGAGGAAGACTGGTGGACCTCTTCGAGTACCAGGCGCGCGACCTGTTCGCGGCGCACGGCGTACCCGTCCTGGACGGCAGGGTCGCGACCACCCCCGAGGAGGCCCGGGCCGCCGCCGAGGCGATGGGCGGGGGCACCGTGGTCGTCAAGGCGCAGGTGAAGACCGGCGGGCGCGGCAAGGCCGGGGGCGTGAAGCTCGCGCACTCGCCCGAGGAGGCCGCCGAGCGGGCCCGCGAGATCCTCGGCATGGACATCAAGGGCCACACGGTCCACCAGGTGATGATCGCCCAGGGGGCGCGGATCGCCGAGGAGTTCTACTTCTCCGTGCTGCTGGACCGCTCCAACCGCACCTACCTGGCCATGGCCAGCGTCGAGGGGGGGATGGAGATCGAGCAGCTGGCCGTCGAGCGCCCCGAGGCGCTGGCCCGCGTGCCGGTGGACGCGCTGACCGGCATCGACGCCGCGAAGGCCGCCGAGATCGTCGAGAAGGCCGGTTTCGCGCCCGAGCTGCGCGAGCAGGTCGCCGACGTCGTGCAGAAGCTGTGGGGCGTGTTCACCGCCGAGGACGCCACGCTGGTCGAGGTCAACCCGCTCGTGCGCACCGAGGACGGCGCGGTCGTCGCCCTCGACGGCAAGGTGACGCTCGACGAGAACGCCGACTTCCGCCACCCCGAGCACGCCGCGCTGGTCGACGCCGCCGCGGCCGACCCGCTGGAGGCGAAGGCGAAGGAGCTGAACCTCAACTACGTCAAGCTCGACGGCGAGGTCGGCATCATCGGCAACGGCGCAGGGCTGGTCATGAGCACCCTGGACGTCGTCGCGTACGCCGGCGAGGCGCACGGCGGGGTCAAGCCCGCCAACTTCCTCGACATCGGCGGCGGCGCCTCGGCGCAGGTCATGGCCAACGGCCTCGACGTCATCCTGGGCGACCCGCAGGTGAAGAGCGTGTTCGTCAACGTCTTCGGCGGCATCACCGCCTGCGACGAGGTCGCCAAGGGCATCGTCTCCGCGCTGGGCATCCTCGGCGACGAGGCCACCAAGCCCCTCGTGGTGCGCCTGGACGGCAACAACGTCGAGGAGGGCCGGCGCATCCTCGCCGAGGCGGACCACCCGCTGGTCACCGTCGTCGACACCATGGACGGGGCGGCCGACGAGGCCGCCCGGCTCGCCGCGAGCGGAAAGGCCTGAGCGATGGCGATCTTCCTGACCTCCGACAGCAGGGTCATCGTGCAGGGGATGACCGGTTCCGAGGGCCGCAAGCACACCCAGCGGATGCTCGCCTCCGGCACGAAGGTGGTCGGCGGCGTGAACCCCAGCAAGGCCGGGCAGAGCGTGGACTTCACCGGCGCGGACGGCTCGCCCGTGCAGGTGCCCGTCTTCGGCACCGTCGCCGAGGCCCGCGAGGCCACCGGCGCGGACGTCTCGGTGGTCTTCGTCCCGGCGAAGTTCACCAAGGCGGCGGCGATGGAGGCCATCGACGCCGGCACCCCGCTCGTCGTGGTCATCACCGAGGGCGTGCCGGTGCACGACACCGCCGAGTTCTACGCGCACGCCGCCGCCACGGAGGGCGTGCGCCTCATCGGCCCGAACTGCCCCGGCCTGATCAGCCCCGGCGAGTCCAACGCGGGCATCATCCCCGCCGACATCACCCCGCCCGGGCGCATCGGGCTGGTCTCGAAGTCCGGCACGCTGACGTACCAGATGATGTACGAGCTCGCCGACATCGGGTTCTCCTCCGCCGTGGGCATCGGCGGCGACCCCGTCATCGGCACCACGCACATCGACGCCCTGCAGGCGTTCCAGGACGACCCCGGCACCGACGTCATCGTCATGATCGGCGAGATCGGCGGCGACGCCGAGGAGCGCGCGGCGAAGTTCATCGAGGCCAACGTCACCAAGCCCGTCATCGGCTACGTCGCCGGCTTCACCGCTCCCGAGGGCAAGACGATGGGCCACGCCGGCGCCATCGTCTCCGGCTCCGCCGGCACCGCCCAGGCGAAGAAGGAGGCCCTGGAGGCCGCCGGCGTCAAGGTCGGCAAGACCCCCAGCGAGACCGCGCAGCTGGCGCGGGAGGCCTTCCGATCCCTGGCGGGCTGACCCCCGCCGGGGGCCTCGCCCGGCCCCCGCCCGACCCCCGCCGGGCGCGTCGCGGACGCGGCGGCGCGCCCGGCGGGGGAGCATGGGGGCGATGTCCACGCTCGTCGACCGCCCCGCCGGTGCCCCGAAGACCCCCCGCCCGACCCCCGCGGACCTGCTGCCGCTGCTGACGGCCGCGGTGCGCGCGGTGCTCACCCTGCTCGTGCCGGTCGCCGTCCTGACCGTGCTGGCCTGGCTGGGCGCCGTGCGCTCGACCTCCTCCCTGGCGGCGGTGGTGCGGGTGGGCGCCGACGCGTGGCTGCTCGGCCACGGCGCGCCGGTGGCCGTGGTCGGCGGCACGCTCGGCGTCGTCCCGCTGGGCGTGACGCTGCTGGCGGTGGCCTCGTCCGCGCGGGCGGTGCGCACCTGGGTGCGCGACCAGGTCGACGCCGGGCGCGACGTGCCCTTCTGGCCCGGCGCGGGCGTCTTCGCCGCCGGGTACGGGGTGCTGGCGATGCTGCTGGCGCTGGTCACCCGCAGCGGCGTGTCGGCGGCCGGGCCGCTGCACGCCCTGCTCGGCGGCGCCGCCGTGGCCGCCGCGGGCTTCGCGCTCGGCGCCCGCGCGCACCGCCCGCCGCTGCGGCGCGTGCCCGTGCTCACCGAGGCGCTGCGGCCGGCCGCGGCGTGCACGGCCGCGCTCGCGGCGCTGGGCGCGCTGGCGGTGGCGGTGGCGCTGGTCGCCGGGCGCGCCGACGTCCTGCTGCTGCACGGCTCGCTGCGCGCCGGCTGGCTGGGCGGGGCGCTGCTGACGCTGGGGCAGGCGCTGCTGCTGCCGACGCTGGCGGTGTGGGGGCTGGCCTGGGTGGCCGGCCCCGGCTTCGCGGTGGGCACGGCCACCTCCGTGGCGCCGGGCGGCACGAGCCTGGCGACGCTGCCGGCGCTGCCGGTGCTGGGGGCGCTGCCCCCCGAGGGCGCCACGCCGGTGGCCACCTGGGCCGTCGTGGCGCTGCCGGTGCTCGTCGGCGCCGCGGCCGCGCTGCTGCGCCGCGGCGCCGGCGAGCCGGCCGGGCCCGCGCACGGCGCGGCCGTGGCCGGGGCCACCGGCGCGCTCACCGGCGTCGCGGTGGCGGTGCTGGCCGCCGCGGCCTCCGGCCCCCTGGGCTCCGGGCGCATGGCGGAGCTGGGCCCCCACCCGCTGCTGACCGGCCTGGCCGTGGCCGGGGAGGTGGCCGCCGGCGGGGTGCTGGCGGTGCTGCTGCGCCGCGCGGTGCGCGCCCGGCGCGGCACCCGCGTCGTGCTGGACCTGTCCGCGCCGGGGCGGCCCGCCGGCGGCCTGCTCGGCCGCTCCCGCCGCGGGCGCGAGGGGGACGGGCCGGACGGGCCGGAGGGGTCGCACGAGCTGGACGGGCCCGGGGGGCCGAGCGGACCGCAGGGCCCCGGCAGGTAGGTGCCGGGTCCGGCGCCTCAGGGGGTCGGGCCCGTGGCCACCGGGCGGTCGGGGTCGGCCGACCACTGCGACCACGAGCCCGGCCACAGCGCGGCGTCCACGCCCGCCGCCGCCAGCTGGGCCACGGCCAGGCTCGCGAAGACCCCCGAGCCGCACGAGGCGGCCACCGGCACGCCCGGCGCCACCCCCGCCGCCGCCAGCCGCGCCCGCAGTTCGCCCGGCGCCAGCAGCAGGCCGTCGGCGTCCACCAGCGAGCCCGGCGGCAGGTTGCGCGCGCCCGGCACGTGCCCGGCGCGCGGGTCCACCGGCTCCACCTCGCCGCGGTAGCGCTCGGCGGCGCGCACGTCCAGCAGCACCCCGCGCCCCGGCAGCGCCGCGGCCCCCTCGGCGTCCACCACCGGCAGCGCGCCGCCCGGGCCCAGCACCACGTCGCCCGGGGCGGGCACCACGTCCCCGGCCTCCAGCGGCAGGCCCGCCGCCCGCCAGGCGGCCAGCCCGCCGTCCAGCAGCCGCACGTCCTCGAAGCCCGCCCAGCGCAGCACCCACCAGGCGCGCGCGGCCGCCGCCCCGCCGGCGTCGTCGTACGCCACGGCGCGGGAGCCCGCGCGCACGCCCCAGCGGCGCGCGGCGCGCTGCAGGTCCGCCGGCGCGGGCAGCGGGTGCCGGCCGGCGGCGGGCGAGGGCGGCGCGGACAGCTCCGCGTCGAGGTCCACGAACACCGCGCCGGGCAGGTGCCCGGCGCGGTGCCGCTCGCGGCCGGTCGCGTCGCCCAGGCGCCAGCGCACGTCCAGCAGCACGAGGCCCGCGGCGCCCGGCGCGGCGGCGATGGCGCCGCGCGCGGCGTCCAGCTCGGCGGCGAGGTCGGCGGCGGCCACGAAGGGGTCGGTGCTCACCGGGCCATCCTGGCCCGCGCGTCCGGGGCGGGCGCCGCGGCCACTATCGTCGGTGCACGTGCCAGCGCGCGTCGTCGTCCTCGCCTCCGGGTCCGGCTCCACCCTGCAGGCGCTGCTCGACGCGCGCGAGGAGGCGTTCACCGTGGTGGCCGTCGGCTCCGACAAGCCCGGCGCGCGCGCCCTGGAGCGCGCCCGCGCCGCCGGCGCGGCCACCTTCGCCGTCCCGCCCGCCGAGCACCCCGACCGCGCCGCCTGGGACGCGGCCCTGGCCGCCGCCGTGGCCGCCCACGAGCCGGACCTGGTGGTGCTGGCGGGGTTCATGCGCATCGTCGGCGCCCCGCTGCTGGACGCCTTCGGCGGCCGCCTGGTCAACACCCACCCCGCGCTGCTGCCCTCGTTCCCCGGCGCGCACGGCGTGCGCGACGCCCTGGCCCACGGCGTGCGCGTCACCGGCTGCACCGTGCACCTCGTCGACGCCGGCGTGGACACCGGCCCGATCCTGGACCAGGCGGCCGTGCGCGTCCTCGACGGCGACGACGAGGAGTCCCTGCACGAGCGCATCAAGGACGTCGAGCGCCGCCTGCTCGTCGACGTCGTGGCCCGCCTCGCCCGTGGCGAGCTGCCCGCCCCCCGCTGACCCGCCCGCCCCGAGAGGACCCCGCGAGCCGATGGCCGAGAACCCCACCGCCGAGCAGACCGCCGAGCAGACCGAGCCGCGCCAGCCCGTCAGGCGCGCCCTGGTGAGCGTCTACGACAAGTCCGGCCTGGAGGAGCTGGCCGCGGGCCTGCACGCCGCCGGCGTGGCCGTGGTCTCCACCGGCTCCACCGCCTCGCGCATCGCCGCGGCCGGCGTGCCGGTCACGCCCGTGGAGGAGCTCACCGGCTTCCCCGAGTGCCTCGACGGGCGGGTGAAGACCCTGCACCCGCGCGTGCACGCGGGCATCCTCGCCGACCGCCGCCTGCCCGAGCACGTGCGCCAGCTCGAGGAGCTGGGCGTGGAGCCCTTCGACCTCGTGGTGGTCAACCTCTACCCGTTCCGCGAGACCGTCGCCTCCGGCGCCGGCTTCGACGAGGTGGTCGAGCAGATCGACATCGGCGGCCCCTCGATGGTGCGCGCCGCGGCGAAGAACCACCCCAGCGTCGCCGTCGTCACCGACCCCGCCCGCTACGGCGACGTCCTCGAGGCGCTGCGCGCCGGCGGCTTCACGCAGGCCCAGCGCCGGCGCCTGGCCGCCGAGGCGTTCGCGCACACCGCCTCCTACGACACCGCCGTCGCCGGCTGGTTCGCCGAGCAGGCCCTGGACGCCGGCGACGAGGGCTGGCCCGCCGTGGCCGGGGTCGCCCTGGAGCGCACCGCGGTGCTGCGCTACGGCGAGAACCCGCACCAGCGCGCCGCCGTCTACGCCGACCCGGCCTCCGCGCCGGGCATCGCGCAGGCGGTGCAGCTGCACGGCAAGGCCATGTCGTACAACAACTACGTCGACGCCGACGCCGCCCTGCGCGCCGCGCACGACTTCACCGCCCCGGCCGTGGCCGTCATCAAGCACGCCAACCCCTGCGGCATCGCCACCGGCACCGACGTCGCCGACGCCCACGCCAAGGCGCACGCGTGCGACCCCGTCTCCGCCTACGGCGGCGTCATCGCCGCCAACCGCGTCGTCACCGCCGCGATGGCCGCGCAGGTCGCCGACGTCTTCACCGAGGTCGTCGTCGCCCCCGGTTTCGAGCCGGAGGCCCTGGAGGTGCTGCAGCGCAAGAAGAACGTGCGCCTGCTGCAGCTGCCCGAGGGCTACGCGCGCGGCAGCGCCGAGTGGCGCCCGGTCTCCGGCGGGGTGCTCGTGCAGGACCTCGACCGCGTCGACGCCGACGGCGACTCCCCGGCCGGCTGGACCCTGGCGGCCGGCGAGCCCGCCGACGCCGAGACCCTGGCCGACCTGGAGTTCGCCTGGCGCGCGGTGCGCTCGGTGCGCTCCAACGCGATCCTGCTGGCCCGCGGCGGCGCCTCCGTCGGCGTGGGCATGGGCCAGGTCAACCGGGTGGACTCCTGCCGCCTGGCCGTCGAGCGCGCCGGCGCCGAGCGCGCCCGCGGCGCCGTGGCCGCCTCCGACGCGTTCTTCCCGTTCGCCGACGGCGCGCGGATCCTGCTGGACGCCGGGGTGCGCGCGATCGTGCAGCCGGGCGGGTCCGTGCGCGACGAGGAGGTCGTCGCCGCCGTCCGCGAGGCCGGCGTGACGATGTACTTCACCGGCGCGCGCCACTTCGCGCACTGACGCCGCGGCCGGGGCAGCGGGTGCGGGGAGCGCGCGGGGGCGCGCACCGGCGCGTGCCCGCCCAGCGGGCGGTGCGCGTCGGTACCGTGCCGGGCGTGTCACGTCGACCGCCCAGCACCCCCGAGCGCGTGCCGCCCGCGGGCGCGGCGGTCCTGGGCGCCGTCGCGGCCGGCGCGCTGCTGGCGCTGGTGCTCACGGTGCTGGCCGGTCCGGTGACCGGCGGGCTCGTGCTCGGCGCCGACCTGGCGGTGGCCGCCGTGCTGCGCCTGGTGCTGCCGGTGCGGGCGGCCGGGGCGCTGGCGGTGCGCTCGCGCGCGCTGGACACCGCGGTGCTGCTGGTGCTCGCCGCCGCCTGCGCGGCGCTGGCCTGGTCGCTGCCGCCGTCGTGAGCGCGCCCGAGCCCGAGCGCGAGCCCGGACCCGCTCCCGGACCCGGGCCCGCGGACGCGCCCACCGCCGCCGCGGTGCGCACCGCCCGGCGGCAAGGGCTGGCGGTGGGCGCGGCCACCGCCGTGTACGGCGTCAGCCTCGGCGCGCTGGCCGTGGCCAACGGCCTGAGCGTGCTGCAGGCCTGCGCCACCTCGCTGCTGCTGTTCAGCGGCGGCTCGCAGTTCGCGCTCGTCGGCGTCCTCGGCGGCGGCGGCAGCGCGGCCTCGGCGGTGGCCGCCAGCACCCTGCTGGGGGTCCGCAACGCCCTGTACGGGGTGCAGGTGGGCACCTTCCTGCGCGTGCGCGGCGCCCGGCGGCTGCTCGCGGCGCACTGGACGATCGACGAGTCCACCGCCGTGGGCGCCGCCCAGGGCACCGACGCCGCCCGCCGCGCGGGGTTCTGGGTCACCGGCGCGACGGTGTTCGCCGGCTGGAACCTCACCACCCTGGCCGGCGCGCTGCTCGGCGACGCGCTGGGCGACCCGCGCCGCTACGGCCTGGACTCCGCGGCCGCGGCCGCGTTCCTGGCGCTGCTGTGGCCGCGCCTGCGCCGGCGCGAGCCGGTCGCGGTGGCGGTGGTGGCCGCGCTCGTCGCCGCCGCCCTGGTGCCCGTGGTGCCGGTGGGCCTGCCCGTGGTCGCCGCGGCGGCGGTCGCCCTGCTGGCCGGCCTGCGCGGGAGGCGCGGCTCGCGCGGGGCTCGGGCGGCGGGGCAGCGGTGAGCACCTGGACGGCCGTGCTGGCCGCCGCGGCGCTGGCCTACGCCCTGAAGCTGGCCGGGCACCTCGTGCCGCCGCGGTGGCTGGAGCACCCCCGCGTGCGCCGCGGATCGGCGCTGCTGCCCACCGCGCTGCTGGCCGCCCTCGTCGTCGTGCAGGCCGCCTCCGACGGCGACCGCCTCGTGGCCGACGCGCGCCTGGTGGGCGTGGGCGTCGCCGCGCTCGCGCTGGCGCTGCGCGCGCCGTTCCTGGTGGTGGTGCTCCTGGCGGCGGCCTCGACGGCGGGCGTGCGGGCGCTGACCGGCTGGGGCTGAGGGGCCCTGCCCGGACGCCGCCGCTGCCCCCGCCGCCCTCGTGGCGCCCGCCGCCGGCAGCGGGTTAGGCTCGCGGCGACCATCCAGAGCGGCCGAGAGACCTGGCTCCACGACGCCGCAGCAACCGCGCCCGCGCGCCGGTGCTACCGCCAGGACCGATGGAGGAGAGCCACCGCATGCCCGTGAAGTTCGCCTACTGGGTCCCCAACGTCTCCGGCGGCCTCGTCGTCTCCACGATCGAGCAGCGCACGAGCCACGACCCCGCCTACAACGTCGAGGTGGCGCGCGCGGCCGAGCGCGCCGGCTTCGACTACGCCCTCACCCAGGTGCGCTACCTGGCCTCCTACGGCGCCGACGCCCAGCACGAGTCCACCTCGTTCTCGCTGGCGCTGCTGCTGGCCACCGAGCGGCTGAAGGTGATCGCCGCGGTGCACCCGTTCTTCTGGCACCCCGGCGTGCTGGCGAAGTTCGCCGCCACCGCCCAGGAGCTGACCGGCAACCGCCTGGCGCTGAACGTCGTCTCCGGCTGGTTCAAGGACGAGGCCACCCAGCTCGGCGTGACCTGGCACGAGCACGACGAGCGCTACCGCCAGTCCGAGGAGTTCATCAGCTACCTGCGCGGGGTGTGGTCGCAGGACGGCTACTCCCAGGACGGCGACTTCTTCTCCGCCCGCGACATCACCTTCCGCCCGCAGCCGACGCTGCAGCCGGAGCTGTTCCAGGGCGGCAACTCCACCGCCGCGCAGGGGATGGCCGCCCGCGTGAGCGACTGGTACTTCATGAACGGCAAGCCGATCGCCGGCGCCGCCGAGCAGGTGCGCGAGGTCAGCGCCCTCGCCGCCGCCGCCGGGCGCTCGGTGCGCTTCGGGCTCAACGGCTTCGCCGTCGTGCGCGAGAGCCGCGAGGAGGCCGAGGCGGTCCTGGAGGAGATCGTCGCCAAGGCCGACGTCGCCAAGGTCGAGGGCTTCGGCGCCGCCGTGCAGGAGGCGGGCAACGCCACGAAGGACCGCAAGGGCATGTGGGCGGACAGCGAGTTCCGCGACCTCGTGCAGTACAACGACGGGTTCCGCACCGGCCTGGTGGGCACCCCCGACGAGGTGGCCCGCCGGGTGCTGGCGTACTCGCTGGTGGGCGTGGACCTGCTGCTGCTGGGCTTCCTGCACGTGAAGGAGGAGGTCGAGGCCTTCGGCGAGCTCGTCGTGCCGCGGGTGCGCGAGCTGGAGCAGCGCCTGGCCGACGGCGAGGAGCTGTCGCTGGGCGCCGAGCTCGACGAGGCCGTCGCCGCGGCCGGCGGCCGGGCGGGCTCGCTGGTCTGAGCGGGTGGGCGTGCGCCGCGCCCACCCGCGTCCGTGCGCGCGCGGCGGCGTCCACGTACGGTGCAGCGGTGACCGCCGCCAGCGCCGCCCTCGCCCCCGCCGACCCCGGGACCCCCGAGCTCGTCGTCCTGCTCACCGAGGACGGCGTGCCGTGCGGCACGGCGCCGAAGTCCCAGGTGCACCACACCGCCACGCCCCTGCACCTGGCGTTCTCGTGCTGGGTGCTCGACGGGACCGGCCGCACGCTGCTGACGCGCCGCGCCGACACCAAGCGCACCTGGCCGGGGGTGTGGACGAACTCCTTCTGCGGGCACCCCGGCCCGGGGGAGGAGCCGGTCGAGGCCGTGCACCGGCGCGCCGGCGACGAGCTGGGCACCGCGGTCGGCGCCGTGGCGCCGGTGCTGCCCACGTTCCGCTACCGCGCCCGCATGGCCGACGGCACCGTCGAGAACGAGGTGTGCCCGGTCTTCACCGCCACCCTGAGCGCTGAGCTGGCGCCCAACCCCGACGAGGTCGGCGCCTGGCGCTGGGTGCACCTGGACGAGCTGCGCGCCGAGGTGGCCGCCGACCCGTCGCCGTTCAGCCCGTGGATGCTGCTGCAGCTGGAGCAGCTGCCCGCCGCGCTGGCCTGAGGCGCCCCGCCCGGCGCACCCCGCTGTCGCGCGCCGTCCTGCGCGCCCCGGTCCCTCAGCCCAGGCCGAGGTCCAGCTCGAGGTCGTGGGCGGCCAGGTAGTCCAGCACGAGCTGCTCGCTGACCCGGCCGCGGTCGGCGACGCGCCGGCCCTGCGCGCGCGCCCACGCCCGCACCAGCTGCGGGTCGGCCCCCAGCGCCCCCGCCCCGCGCGCGGGGCGCGCCGGGGCGGCCGCCGCCGCCCGCGCCGCCGCGGCGAGGTCCTGCGCCGCCGCGGGCGCGGGCAGCCGCGACACCGTCACCGGGTGCCCCTCGCCGGCCAGGCGCTCGGCGCGCTCGGCGACGTCGGCGTGGTGCGTCAGCAGCACCACCTGCACCTCGCGCGAGAGCTGCGCCAGCGCCGACAGCGCCGCGCCGGTGCGGCCCTCGTCGAACGTCATGAGCACGTCGTCGAGCACCACCGGCAGCGGGCCGGCGCCGGCGCGCACCCGGCCGCGGTGCTCGGCGGCGATCGCGGCCAGGCGCAGCGCCAGGAAGACCTGGTCCGCGGTGCCCTCGGAGAGCCCGTCGGCGCCCTCGAGCACCTCCCCGTCGCCGCGGCGCACCGCCAGCCGGCGGCTGCCGCCGTCGTCCAGGGCGCTCAGCGCCGTCCAGCGCCCCCCGGTCAGCACGGAGAGCACCTGCCCGGCCTCCTCCAGCAGCGGGTTGGCGCGCGCGGTGGAGAACTCCTCCAGCTGCCGGCGCAGCACGGTGCGCTGCAGGTCCACCTGCACGTAGCGCTCGGTGTCCGCCTGCAGCTCGGCCAGCGCCTCCGCGCGCCGCGCGGCCAGCACGTTGGCGTCGGCGCCGCTGCTCAGGCGCTCCAGCTCCGTGCCGGCGCGGCCCACGCCCTGCTGGGCCTCGGCCCACGCCGCGTGCGCCTCGTCGTCGGCCACGGCGAGCTGCTCGGCGTCGGTGCGCAGGTCCGCGTCGGTGCGCGCGCCCACCTCGGCCAGCAGCTCCTCCACGCCCGCCGCGCCCACCTCGGCGGCCAGCGCGTCCAGCTCGGCGCGCTCGGCGGCGCGCGCGGCCAGCAGCGCGGCGCTGCGCCCGGCGCGCTCGGCCAGCGCGGACGGCTCCTCGCCCGCGACCAGCAGCGCCGCGAGCTGCGCCCCGGCGGCCTCGCCGCGGGCCAGCTCGCCCGCGCGCTCGTCGGCGACCTCGGCCAGCTGCTGCTCCAGGGCCGCCGCGGTGCGCTCGTCGGCGCGGGAGGTGCGCAGCCGCTCGGCCAGCGCCGCCAGCACCGGCAGCGCCGCGGCCAGCGGGTCCGCGCCCGGCCCCGCCGCGCCCGCCGACCCCGCCGTGCCCGCCGCGCCGGGCCCGTGCGCGACGCCCAGGCGGGCGGCGACGTCGGCGACGGCGGCGGCGAACGCGGCGGCGCGCTCCTCGCGCACCCCGGCGCGGGCCAGGTCCGCGCCGGCGGCGTCCGCGCGCTCGGCGGCCACCGCCAGGGTGCGGGCGCGCGCCTCCCAGCCCTGCGGCCCCAGCCCCTGCGGCAGCCCGGCGGCGTCCGCGGCCGCGGTGAAGGCCCGCGCGGCGCGCTCGGCCGCCTCCGCCCGGCGCGCGCACCGCTCCGCGGCCTCCTGCGCGGCGCGCTCGCGCTCGGCGCCCAGCGCGCGCTCGGCGGCGGCGCTGGCCGCGGCGGCCAGGACCGTGCGGGCCGCCTCCAGCGCCGGCTCCAGCCCGGCGTCGGCGGCGCCGGGGCGCCCGCAGCGCTCCAGCACCAGCGCCAACCGCGCCAGCTGCGCGTCGGCGTCGTCGCGCAGGCGCAGCGCGCGCGCGTCGGCGGCCGCGGCCGCGGCCCGCTCGGCGCCCAGCTGCTCCAGCGCGGCCAGCACCGGCGCCGGGTCCTGCTCGGGCACCCGCACCCCCGCGGCGGTGAACAGCGCGTCGCGGCTCGCGCGGGCGTGCTCGACGGCGGCGCGGGCGCCCTCCTCGGCGGCCAGCGCCGCGCTCTCGCGGGTGGCGGCGCGCTCAGCGTCGCGGCGCAGCTGGCGCAGCTGCGCGGCGGCCTCGGCGTGCTCCAGCAGCGCGTCGGCGGCGGCGTCGGCGCGCGCCACGGCCGCCAGCAGGGCCGCGGCCGCCGTCGCGTCCAGCGCGGTGCCGGCGCGCACCGGCTCCAAGGCGGCCTCGCGCGCGGCCCGCGCGGCCCGCAGCTCCTCCTCGCCGGCACCGCCGGCGCCCCCGGCGGCCTGCGCGAGCGCGGCGGCGGCCGCGCGCGCCGCCGCCGCGCACCGCTCGCGCTCGCCGGTGGCCCGCTCCAGCTCCGCGGCGGCCGTCAGCAGCTCGGCGTGGTGCTCGCGCACGAGCGCGGCGTCCAGCGCGGGCTGCCGCGCCAGCGCCGCGTCCGGGTCGGCGGCGCCGGCCTCGACGGCGGCGGCGCGCGCCGCGGCCGCGCGCGCGTCGCGCTCGGCCAGCGCCGCGCGCCACGCCCGCGGCGCCGAGCCCTCCCGCTCGGCGGCGGCGACCAGCTCGCGCAGCGCCGCGGCGTCCTCCTCGGCGACCTCCGCGGCGCTCGCGTGGCGCTCAGCGGCGCTGCGCGCGGCGGCCAGCTCCTCCTCGGCGCGGGCCAGCTCCTCCTCGGCGCGCGCGCACGCCGCCGCCCGCGCGGACAGGTCCGCGGCGCGGTCGGCGGGCACCCGCAGCCGCGCCAGCAGGGCGGGGACGACCTCCTCCAGCGGCCCGTCGGGCACCGGGGCCAGCTCGGCGAGCGCGCCGCGCGCCTCGCGCAGCGCCTCGGCGGCCGCGCGCCGCGCCGCCGCGGCGTCCTCGGCGTCCTGCGCGCGCGCCTGGCGCGCGTCCAGCAGCGCGTCGAGCTCCTCGCCGGCGGCGAGCACGTCCTCCTCGACCGTGCAGCGCCCGCGCTCGGCCACCAGCCGCCGGCGCCGCAGCTCCAGCGCCTCCAGCGCGGCCACCGAGCCCTCGCGGGCGGCCACGGCGGCGTCGTGGGCGGCCACGGCCGCCTCGGGCAGCGCCCCGCCGGCGCCGGCCAGCCATGCGGCCAGCTCCGCGGCGCGCTCGCGCTCGCGCAGCGCCGCGCGCACCCGCGGGGCCAGGCGCACCCGCCGCTCGGCGGCCTCGTGCGCGCCGCGCGCGGAGCGCCAGCGGGCGTCGGCGCGCTCGGCGCCCGCGCGGGCCGCCGCCAGCTCCTCGCGGGCGGCGTCCACCGCCCCGGCGCGGGTGGCGGTACGGCCCAGCTCGGCGTCCAGCGCCTCGATGACGGCCAGGCGGTCCTTCAGCGCCGAGCGCCCGCGCGGGCGCCACAGCCGCTCGGCCTCGGCGTCCAGCGACTCCAGCAGCTCCTGCGCGCCGCTGCCGTGGTGGGCGCTGAAGACCAGCGCCGCCAGGTCGCCCGCCCCGCGCAGCACCAGCCGCCCGCCCGCGCGCAGGCGCTCGTGGTCCATGCCCAGGCGCTGCGCCCACGCGGCGCGGTCCCAGCCGTCCTGCTCCCACGGCGGGGCCACCGGCTCACCGCCGGCGCCCTCCAGCAGCCCGCGCGAGGAGCGCACCAGCTCGCGCGCGCCGCTGCCGTCGTCCCAGCGCGCGTGCACGCGCAGCCGGGCGCGGGCGTGCGCGAAGGCGTAGCGCGGGCTCTTCTCGAAGCCCCACAGCAGGTCCTCCACCGCCGCCAGCAGCGTGGACTTGCCCGACTCGTTCGGCCCGACGACCACCGTCAGGCCCGGGCCCAGGGCCACCGCGGCGGCCTCGAAGGCGCCGTAGGGGGCCAGGCGCACCTCGCGCAGCATCAGCGGCCCCCGCCCAGGCGCGTGACGAGGTCCTCCGCGGCGCGCTCGGCCAGCGCGCGCAGCGCCCGCGGGTCGCCCAGGTCCAGCAGGTCCGCCTCCTTCAGCAGCCGGCCCACCTCGTTGCGCACCGCGCGCACGTGCCCGGTCAGGGCCGGGTCGTGCGCCAGCGCCTCGGCGGCGCGGCGCACCGCCTCGACGAGCTCGGGGTCGTCGCCGCCGCCGGCGCGCGGCACCCGAGCGCGCGACTCGACCTTCTCCAGCACCACCCCGGCGCCCTCGGCGACCTGCTCGGCCTCCTGGCGCAGCCGCTCCGCGTCGGCGAGGTCCGCGGCCGCGGCCGTCGGCCCGGTCAGGGTCGCGCGCACCACCAGCGGGCGGTCCCCGGCGCCCTCGCGCGCGCCCAGCAGCGCCTCGCGCAGCGCCTCGGCGGCCCCGGCGACGTCGGCGGCGCCGGTGACGTCGACCTCCAGGGACTCCCAGCGCGCCACGTCCAGGGCGTGGAAGGCCAGCGACGCCTCCCCGTCGGGCAGCAGGTCCACGACGTAGGCGCCCTTGGGGCCGGTCTCGCGCGGGTGGCGGCCCTGCAGGTTGCCCGAGTAGGCCACCGTGGTGCGCCCGGTGGCCAGCACCTCGCGCGCGTGCACGTGCCCCAGCGCCACGTACTCGTAGCCCAGCGCCGTCAGGTCGGCCACCGAGCACGGCGCGTAGCGCTCGTGCTCGCCCTGGCTGCCGTCGACGGTGGCGTGCAGCAGCCCCACGTTGACCAGGCCCGGCACCCGCGCCGGGTAGCCGGCGGCGAGGTTGGTGGAGACCGCGCGGGTGCGGTAGCCCTGCCCGTGCACGGCCAGGCCCAGGTGCTCGTCCACCTCGGTGCCCGCGCCGTCGACGCCGAAGCGGTGCACGTTGGCCGGCAGCGTCAGCGAGCGGGTGATCTGGCTCTCGGCGTCGTGGTTGCCCGAGACGACGAAGACGCGCACGCCGGAGTCGGCCAGGCGCTGCACCTGGCGCGTGAAGAAGCGGCCCGTGGCGTAGTCGTGCCAGGTGCCGTCGTACAGGTCGCCCGCCAGGAGGAGGGCGTCGGCGCCGCTGTCCTCGCACAGCGCCACCAGCCGCTCCAGGGCGCCGCGGGTGGCCGCGCGCAGGGTCTGCGCGACGGCGTCGTCGCCCAGGCGGCGCAGGCCGCGCAGCGGGGAGTCCAGGTGCACGTCGGCGGCGTGCACCACCCGCACCGCCCCGCGCGGGCGGGGGGCGGGCGCACCCGCCGCCGCGCCCGCCGGGCCCGCCGCCGCGCTCACCGCGGCAGCGCGCTGGCCCGCCAGGCGCCCGGCCCGGGCGCCGGCGGCAGGCCCAGGGCGCGGCGGCGGTCGGCCCAGCGCGAGGCCGGCGGCGGCGGGGGCGGCACCGCGGGGGCGGCGGCCAGGGTGGTCAGCACCACCGTCAGCGCCGCCAGCTCCTCCGGCTCGGGGTGCCCGCGCTCGATGCGCAGGTCGCTGAGCAGCGAGAGGGCCGCCGCGGCGGTCCCGGCGGCGGTCCCGCCGCCGGTCCCCGCGGGCTCGGCCGGCTGCGCGCTCACAGCGGGATGTTCCCGTGCTTGCGCGCCGGGGCGTCGGCGCGCTTGGTGGCCAGCGCCCGCAGCGCCCGCACCACGTGCACGCGGGTCTCGGAGGGGGCGATGACGGCGTCGACGAAGCCGCGCTCGGCGGCCACGTACGGGTTGGCCAGCTCGTCCTCGTACTCGGCGACCAGCTCGCGGCGGCGGGCCTCGACGTCCTCGCCGGCCTCGGCGGCCGCCTTCAGCGCGCCGCGGTGCAGGATGTTCACCGCGCCCTGCGCGCCCATGACGGCGATCTGCGCGGTCGGCCACGCCAGGCACACGTCGGCGCCCATCTCCTTGGAGCCCATGACGATGTACGCCCCGCCGTACGCCTTGCGGGTGATCACCGTGACCAGCGGCACCGTCGCCTCGGCGTAGGCGTACAGCAGCTTGGCGCCGCGGCGGATGATGCCGCCCCACTCCTGGTCAGTGCCCGGCAGGAAGCCGGGCACGTCCACGAACGTCAGCACCGGCACGTTGAAGGCGTCGCAGGTGCGCACGAAGCGCGCCGCCTTCTCGGAGGCGTCGATGTCCAGGGTGCCGGCCAGCTGCGCGGGCTGGTTGGCCACGACGCCCACCGTGCGGCCCTCCACCCGGCCGAAGCCGGTGAGGACGTTGGGGGCGAAGAGCTCGTGCACCTGCAGGAACTCCCCGTCGTCCAGGACCGCGGAGACGACGGCGGTCATGTCGTAGGGCTGGTTGGCCGAGTCCGGCGCGATCGAGTCCAGCGCGAGGTCGTGCTCGTCGACCTCCAGGCCGCGCACCTCCTCGGCCGGCAGCAGCGGCGGCTCGGAGAGGTTGTTGCTCGGCAGGAAGGAGAGCAGGTCGCGCACCCAGCCGATCGCCTCGTCCTCGTCCTCGGCGAGGTGGTGCGCCACGCCCGAGCGCGAGGCGTGGGTGCGCCCGCCGCCCAGCTCCTCGAAGCCGACGTCCTCGCCGGTGACGGTGCGGATCACGTCGGGGCCGGTGACGAACATGTGGCTGGTGCCGTCGACCATGACGGTGAAGTCGGTCAGGGCGGGGGAGTACACCGCCCCGCCCGCGCACGGCCCGGCGATCAGGGAGATCTGCGGCACCACGCCCGAGGCGCGCACGTTGCGGCGGAAGATGCGCGCGTACTGCACCAGGGAGGCCACGCCCTCCTGGATGCGCGCGCCGCCGCCGTCGTTGATGCCCACCACGGGGCAGCCGGTGGTGGCCGCCCACTCCTGCAGCGCGGCGATCTTGGCGCCGTGGACCTCGCCGAGGGAGCCGCCGAAGGCGGTGAAGTCCTGCGCGTACACGGCCACCGGCCGCCCGTCGACGGTGGCGTGGCCGGTGACCACCCCGTCGCCGTCGACGTGCTTGTCGGCCACCCCGAACGCGGTGGCGCGCGAGCGGGCGAAGCCGCCGAGCTCCACGAAGGAGCCCGGGTCCACCAGGGCGGCGATGCGCTCGCGGGCGGTCTTCTTGCCGCGCGGGTGCTGGCGGGCCGCGGCGCGCTCGTCGGCGGCGGCCACGGCGGCCTCGGCGCGGCGGTGCAGCTCGGCGAGCTTGCCGGCGGTGCTGCGCGGGTCGGGCTGCGCGCCGTCCCGCGGGCCCGCGCCGGCCGGGCCGCTGGCGGCGGGGGCGTGGACGGGGACGTCGAGACCACTCACGGGGCGGCAGCGTACCCACCCGCGCGGACGGGTTCCGCCCGCCGCCGCGGGCGGTGGCGCCCGAGGCCCCCGGGCCCGGTAGCTTGACGTCGAGACGATGCCGTCCCGCAGCGGGCCGGCCCACGGTCAGGAGGAGACAGCGCGTGGCCAAGATCAAGGTGCAGGGACCGGTCGTCGAGCTCGACGGCGACGAGATGACCCGGATCATCTGGCAGTCCATCAAGGACCGCCTGATCCACCCCTACCTGGACGTCGACCTGCAGTACTTCGACCTCGGCATCGAGAGCCGGGACGCGACGGACGACCAGATCACGATCGACGCCGCCCACGCCATCCAGCGGGCCGGCGTCGGCGTCAAGTGCGCCACCATCACGCCGGACGAGGCGCGCGTGGAGGAGTTCGGCCTGAAGAAGATGTGGCGCTCGCCCAACGGGACGATCCGCAACATCCTCGGCGGCGTCATCTTCCGCGAGCCGATCATCATCTCGAACGTGCCGCGCCTGGTGCCGGGCTGGACCAAGCCGATCATCGTGGGCCGCCACGCCTTCGGCGACCAGTACCGCGCCACCGACTTCACGTTCCCCGGCGAGGGCACCCTGACGGTGACCTTCACCCCCGCCGACGGCTCGGCGCCCATCGAGCACGAGGTCTTCCGCGCCCCGGGCGCCGGCGTCTCGCTGTCGATGTACAACCTCGACAGCTCCATCGTCGACTTCGCCCGCGCCTCGCTGAACTACGGCCTGGCGCGCGGGTACCCGGTGTACCTGTCCACGAAGAACACGATCCTGAAGGCCTACGACGGCCGCTTCAAGGACATCTTCGCCGAGGTCTTCGAGAACGAGTTCAAGGCGAGGTTCGACGCGGCCGGGATCACCTACGAGCACCGCCTCATCGACGACATGGTCGCCGCCTCCCTGAAGTGGGAGGGCGGCTACGTGTGGGCCTGCAAGAACTACGACGGCGACGTGCAGTCCGACACCGTCGCGCAGGGCTTCGGCTCGCTGGGCCTGATGACCTCCGTGCTGACCACCCCGGACGGCTCGGTCGTCGAGGCGGAGGCCGCCCACGGCACCGTCACGCGCCACTACCGCCAGCACCAGCAGGGCAAGCCGACCTCGACGAACCCCATCGCCTCGATCTACGCGTGGACCCGGGGCCTGGCGCACCGCGGGAAGCTCGACTCCACCCCCGAGGTGACCGGCTTCGCCGAGACCCTCGAGGACGTCGTCGTCAAGACCGTCGAGAGCGGCAGCATGACCAAGGACCTCGCCCTGCTCGTCGGTCCCGAGCAGTCGTGGCAGACCACCGAGGAGTTCCTCGCCACGCTCGACGAGAACCTGCGCACCCGCCTGGCCTGACCCGCCCGGCCCGCCCGGCCCGCCCGGCTGCCCGTCCGGCCCCCGCACCAGCGGTGCGGGGGCCGGACGCGTGCGCCCGCCGCGCGCGGGCGGGCATCATGGACGACTCCGCCGGCGGCGGGCCGAACCGGCGCCCGTCCCGGCCCGAACGACGGGACCAGCGTGAACATCGTCTGCCACAGCTCCGCAGGGCGGTGCTCCGGCGACCCCCGGGCCCTGCGCGAGCGCCTGCTCGCCCGCGTCGACGTCCGCGCCGGGGACGTCCACGCCGCCGACCGGGTCCGGGGCCCGGTCCTGCCCGGCGCGGGGGTGCCCCGGTGAGCGCCGCGCAGGTGCAGGCCGTCGTCCTCGCCGCGGGCCTGGGCACGCGGCTGGGCCGGCCGCTGCCGAAGTCGCAGACCCGCCTGCGCGACGGGCGCACGATCATGCAGCAGCAGGTCGACAACCTGCGCGGCGTGCTCGGCGGGGACGTGCGCATCGCGGTGGTCGTGGGGTTCAAGGCGAACGTCGTCATGGAGGCCCACCCGGACCTGCGCTTCGCCTACAACGAGCTGTTCGACTCCACGAACACCTCCAAGAGCCTGCTGCGCGCGCTGACCACCTCCCACCGCGGCGGCGTGCTGTGGGTGAACGGCGACGTCGTCTTCGACCCGCGCGTGCTGCGGCACGTGCAGCCGTGGATCGAGCGCGACGAGACGTTCGTGTGCGTGAACACCGCGGCCGTGGGCGAGGAGGAGGTGAAGTACACCGTCGACGCCGACGGGTACGTGCGCGAGCTGTCCAAGACCGTCGAGGGCGGGCTGGGGGAGGCGGTGGGCATCAACTACGTCTCCGCCGCCGACAAGGCGCTGCTCGTCGAGGAGCTGCGCGCCTGCGCCGACACGGACTACTTCGAGCGCGGGCTGGAGACGGCCGTCGCCCGCCGGGGCCTGCGCGTGCGGCCGGTGGACGTCTCGCCCTTCGACGTCGTCGAGGTCGACTTCGAGGAGGACCTGCAGCGCGCGGACCGCATCGAGGCCGAGCACCTGCGCCTGGACCCGGCCGGGGGCTGAGCCCCCCGGCGGCCCGGGACCCGGCCGGGACCCGGGCCGCCGGGCGCAGGACCCTCAGCGGAAGACGACGGTGCGGTTGCCGTCGAGCAGCACGCGGTGCTCGGCGTGCCAGCGCACCGCGCGCGCCAGGGTGCGCGCCTCGACGTCCTGGCCCTGGCGCACGAGGTCGGCCGGCGCGTACCGGTGGTCGACGCGCTCGATCTCCTGCTCGATGATCGGGCCCTCGTCGAGGTCGGCCGTGACGTAGTGCGCCGTCGCGCCGATGATCTTCACGCCGCGCGCGTGGGCCTGGTGGTACGGCCTGGCGCCCTTGAAGCTGGGCAGGAACGAGTGGTGGATGTTGATCGCCCGCCCGGACAGCCGCCGGCACAGGTCGTCGGAGAGGATCTGCATGTAGCGGGCCAGCACCACCAGCTCCACGTCCAGCTCGGCCACGAGCTCCAGCAGCCGCGCCTCCCCGGCCGCCTTGGAGGCGGCGTCGCCGGTGACCACCGGCACGTGGTGGAAGGGCACGCCGTAGAACTGCGCCAGCGGCGCGAGGTCGGTGTGGTTGGAGACCACCGCGGCCACGTCCACCGGCAGGTCGCCCGAGCGGTGCCGGAAGAGCAGGTCGTTGAGGCAGTGGCCCTGCTTGGAGCACATCACCAGCGTGCGCAGCCGGTCCGCGGCGTCGCGCAGGTCCCACGTGAGGTCGAAGCGGGAGGCGACCACGCCCAGGGTCGCGCGCAGCGCCTCGTCGCCGGCGTCGGCGTCGAAGGCGACCCGCATGAAGAACAACCCGGTGTCCGGGTCCCCGTACTGCTGGCTCTCGGTGATGTTGGCGTCCAGCGCCACCAGGGCCCCCGTGACGGCGTGGACGATGCCGGGGCGGTCGGGGCAGGACAGGGTCAGGACCCTCGGGCGTGCGCTCACGACGCTGAAGCCTAGGGTGGGTGGGTGCCAGAACCCGCGCCGGCAGCCCTCGCGGTGCGCGCGGGCGCCACCGTCTTCTCCGACGCCAAGAGCACCCTCGTGCAGACCGGCCCGCGCCCGCTGGTGCCCGGCGGCTCCGGCGCCGAGCAGCTGCGCCGCACGGTGCGCGTCCTGGACGACGAGCCGGAGGGCGTGGTGGTCGCCGGGGTGGTGCCCCTGGACCTGACCGCCCCCGGCGCGCTGCGGGTGGGCCCGGCGGTGCGCACCCCCGGCCCGCTGACGCCCCCGCGCGGGCACCTGCCCGCGCGCGCCACCGTCGCCAGCAGCCGCCCGCGCCCGGGCGCGGAGGTGTACGCCGCGCAGGTGCGCCGGGCGCTGGAGCGCATCGGGTCCGGTGAGGTGCACAAGGTCGTCCTGGCCCGCTCCCTGGAGCTGACCGCGCTGGTGGACTGGTCGGTGCCCGACCTGGTCGCCGAGCTGGCCGCGCGCAACCCGGACGCGACGACGCTGGCGGTGCCCGTGGACGACCCGCAGCGCCCGGGCGGGCGCTGGCTGGTCGGGGCCAGCCCGGAGCTGCTGCTGCGCCGGCGCGGGCCCAGCGTGCTGCTGCGCCCGCTGGCGGGCTCGGTGCCGCGCTCGGCCGAGCCGGAGGAGGACCTGCGCCGCGCCGACGCCCTGATGGCCTCGGACAAGGACCGCCGCGAGCACGCCTACGTCGTGGAGGCCGTGGTGGAGGCGCTGCGCCCCTTGTGCCGCACCGTCAGCGCCCCGGAGCCGGAGCTGGTGGCCACCCCCACCGTGTGGCACCTGGCCACGCGCGTGACGGCCCTGCTCAGCGACACCGCCACCACCTCGGTGGACCTGGTGGCCGCGCTGCACCCCACGCCGGCCGTGGGCGGCAGCCCGCGCCGGGCGGCGCTGCAGGTCATCCGCGAGGTGGAGGGCCTGGACCGCGGCGGCTACACCGGCGCGGTCGGCTGGCAGGACGGCGACGGCGACGGCGAGTGGGTCGTCGGCGTGCGCTGCGCGGAGGTGCGCGGGCGGCTGCTGCGCATCTTCGGCGGCGCGGGCATCGTCGCCGGCTCCGACCCCGACGCCGAGGTGCGCGAGACCACCGCGAAGATGCGCACGGTCCTCGAGGCCGCGGTCCCGCGCTGAGCCCTGGGCTAGGCTGGTCCCGCCGCGACTGGCGAAGGTGGGGGACCACCGGGGAGCGGCAACGGGCGCCCCCGCGGGCGGTGCCCGCCGTTCACGGGGTCGTCCGCCTGGGCCTCGCGTCGACACCGCCGCCCGAGCCCGAGGAGCGCACCGTGACCGACGTCCTGCCCACCCCCACCGCGAGCGCCGGGGTCACCGACCGGCCGCTGTCCGAGGTCGACCCGGAGATCGCCGCCGTCCTGGACGCCGAGCTGGGCCGCCAGCGCGACACGCTGGAGATGATCGCCAGCGAGAACTTCGCCCCGCGCGCGGTCCTGCAGGCGCAGGGCTCGGTGCTGACGAACAAGTACGCAGAGGGCTACCCGGGCAAGCGCTACTACGGCGGCTGCGAGCACGTCGACGTGGCCGAGGAGCTGGCCCGCACCCGCGCCAGGGAGCTCTTCGGCGCCGAGCACGCCAACGTCCAGCCGCACTCCGGCGCCAGCGCGAACGCCGCGGCCATGCACGCCTTCATCCGCGGCGGCGACGGCATCCTGGGCCTGGAGCTGGCCCACGGCGGCCACCTCACCCACGGCATGAAGATCAACTTCTCGGGCCGCATGTACGACGTGTCCTCCTACGGCGTGGACCCGAAGACCTTCCGCGTGGACATGGACGTCGTGCGCGCCACCGCCCTGTCGGCGCGCCCCAAGCTGATCATCGCGGGCTGGTCGGCGTACCCGCGCCAGCTGGACTTCGCCGCGTTCCGCGAGATCGCCGACGAGGTCGGTGCCCACCTCATGGTCGACATGGCCCACTTCGCCGGCCTGGTGGCCGCCGGGCTGCACCCCTCCCCGGTGCCGCACGCCCACGTGGTGACCTCCACGGTGCACAAGACCCTCGCCGGCCCGCGCTCGGGCCTGATCCTTACCACGGGCGAGTGGGCCAAGAAGGTCGACTCGGCGGTCTTCCCCGGCCAGCAGGGCGGCCCGCTCATGCACGTCGTGGCGGCCAAGGCGGTGGCGTTCAAGGTCGCCGGCAGCGAGGAGTTCCGCGAGCGCCAGCAGCGCACCCTGGAGGGCGCGAAGATCGTCGCCGAGCGCCTGACCGCGCCCGACGTGGCCGGCGCCGGCGTCTCCGTCCTGACCGGCGGCACCGACGTGCACCTGGTGCTGGTGGACCTGCGCGACTCCCAGCTGGACGGCCAGCAGGCCGAGGACCGCCTGCACGAGGTCGGCATCACGGTCAACCGCAACGCGGTGCCCTTCGACCCGCGCCCGCCGATGGTCACCTCCGGCCTGCGCATCGGCACCCCGGCGCTGGCCACCCGCGGCTTCGGCGCCGAGGAGTTCACCGAGGTCGCCGACGTCATCGCCCAGGCGCTCAAGCCCACCTTCGACGCCGAGGCGCTGCGCGCGCGCGTGGCCCGCCTGACCGAGCGCTTCCCGCTGTACCCGGCCGCGGAGACCTTCGCGTGAGCGCGGTCGTCCTCGACGGCCGGGCCGCCGCGGCGG
Organism: Kineococcus gypseus; assembly: GCF_050871305.1. Classification (NCBI taxonomy): domain Bacteria; kingdom Bacillati; phylum Actinomycetota; class Actinomycetes; order Kineosporiales; family Kineosporiaceae; genus Kineococcus; species Kineococcus gypseus. Next base: position 127,498 of record NZ_JBJLRD010000001.1, read on the forward strand.
CGGTCAAGGCCGATCTGAAGGAGCGCGTGGCGGTGCTGCGCGAGCGCGGCGTCGTGCCGGGCCTGGGCACCGTGCTGGTCGGCGACGACCCCGGCTCGGCGTCGTACGTGCGCGGCAAGCACCGCGACTGCGCCGAGGTGGGCATCGAGTCGATCCAGGTGGAGCTGCCGGCCACGGCCACCCAGGGCGAGATCGAGGCCGAGGTCGCGCAGCTGAACGCCGACCCGGCGTGCACGGGGTTCATCGTGCAGCTGCCGCTGCCGTCGGGCGTGGACGCCAACCGCGTGCTGGAAGCGGTGGACCCGGCCAAGGACGCCGACGGCCTGCACCCGACGAACCTGGGCCGGCTGGTGCTGCGGGTGCGCGAGGAGATCACCTCCCCGCTGCCGTGCACCCCGCGCGGGGTGATCGACCTGCTGCTGCGCCACGACGTGCCCCTGGACGGCGCGGAGGTCGTCGTCGTGGGCCGCGGCGTGACGGTGGGCCGCCCGATCGGGCTGCTGCTGACCCGCCGGCACCCCAACGCCACCGTGACGCTGTGCCACACCGGCACCCGCGACCTGGCCTCGCACCTGCGCCGGGCCGACGTCGTCGTCGCCGCCGCGGGCGTGCCGGGCCTGGTGACCCGCGACGTCGTCAAGCCGGGCGCCGCGGTGCTCGACGTGGGCGTCTCGCGCGTGCTGGACCCGGCCACCGGGAAGGCGAAGCTCACCGGCGACGTCGCCCTCGACGTCGCCGAGGTCGCCGGCTTCGTCGCCCCCAACCCCGGCGGGGTGGGGCCGATGACGCGCGCGCTGCTGCTGACGAACGTCGTCGAGTCCGCCGAGCGGGCCGCCGGCCTGCGCTGAGACCGGCGCGGCCCCCGTGCCGCGCGGCCGTCGTGCCCGGGGGCAGCGGTCCCTGGGCACGGCGGCGCCGCGGGCCTACCCTGCCCGCGTGAGCGCCACGTGGCCCGAGGGGCTCGGGCAGTCCAAGTGCGTCCTGCTGACGACGTTCACGCGCGACGGCCGCCCGAAGCCGACGCCCGTGTGGTTCACCCTCGACGGCGAGCGCCTGCTCGTCTACACCGAGCCGGGCAGCTGGAAGGTCAGGCGGCTGCGGCACACCCCGCAGGTGCGGGTGCGCGCGTGCACGCTGCGCGGGCGGCCCACCGGCCCGGAGGTCGAGGCGCGCGCCCGCCTGCTGGACGAGCAGGAGGCGCAGGCGGTGCTGCGCGCGGTGCTGGGCCGCTACCCGGTGGCCGGGCGGTTCTTCCGCCTGACCACGCGCCTGTCGCGGGCGCGCACCGAGCTGCTGCGCCACCCGGCGGGCATCGAGGTCGTCCTGCCCGGCACCGCCCGACCCGCCACCGCCTGACCCGCCGCCCGTCCCGAGGAGCCCGTCGTGCCGCTGCCGGCCAGCCACCCCCACCCGCGCTACGGCGTCAGCGGCTACCGCGAGGACGAGGTGGACGGGCGCATGTCGTGGTCGTGCGAGCTGCTGCGCCACGGGCAGGGCTTCGGGCTCGTCGGCGGGGAGGACGACGGCCCGCACCGCTACACCTTCACCGACGAGGCGCGCGGCGAGGAGTTCCTGGCCGCCGCCCGCGCGCTGCACCCCGACGCGGCCGCCCCCGCCGACGTCCTGGTCGACGAGCTGCTGACGGTCCGGCAGATGAACGCCCTGGACCAGGTCGCCTACTGCTTCGACGAGGACCGCTTCGAGGAGTCCGGCGAGCACCGCGTCGCCGACCCCGGGCTCACGTTCGAGCAGGTCCGCGAGCTGCTGGCCACCCGCTACGCCGCGCACCACCCGCGGGTGTGGGACAGGACCCGCTCGGCGATGGTGCCGGTCGCACCCGCGGACTGAGCGCCGCCCGCACCGCCCGGCGCTGCCCGCGCCCCTCACCGCCCGCGCGCCGCGGCGTGAGCGCGATGTGATCCGCCCGACACGAGGGCCTGACCACGGCGAAACACGCGGCGGGCACGCTCGTGCCGAGCCCCCGCCCCCGCGGGCCGCGCCGCGCGGCCCGCCGACCCCCCGGGAACGAGTGCCGTGTCCTACGTGAGCCCCTCCGACTTCGTCACGAAGATGATCGACGCGGGTCAGTCCAAGGTCCTGATGGCGACCCGCGACACCCTCGTGCGCTCGTACATGGCCGGCGCGATCCTCGCGCTGGCCGCGGCCTTCGCCGTGACCGTCACCGTCCAGACGGGCAACGCCCTCGTCGGGGCGCTGCTCTTCCCCGTCGGGTTCTCCATCCTGTACCTGCTCGGGTTCGACCTGCTCACGGGCGTGTTCACCCTCGTGCCCCTGGCCCTCATCGACCGCCGCCCCGGCGTGACGTGGGCGTCGATGCTGCGCAACTGGGGCCTGGTGTTCACCGGCAACCTCGCCGGTGCGCTGACGGTCGCGGTGATGATGTCGATCGTGGTCACCTTCGGGTTCTCGGTGGAGCCCAACGAGGTCGGCCAGCGCCTCGGCGAGATCGGCGAGGCGCGCACCCTCGGGTACGCCGAGCACGGCGCCGCCGGGATGCTCACGCTGTTCGTGCGCGGCGTGCTGTGCAACTGGATGGTCTCCACCGGCGTGGTCGGCGCGATGCTCTCCACCAACGTCTCCGGCAAGGTCATCGCGATGTGGATGCCCATCATCGTGTTCTTCTACATGGGCTTCGAGCACTCGGTCGTCAACATGTTCCTCTTCCCCTCGGGGCTGCTGCTGGGCGGGGAGTTCTCGCTGGGCGACTACCTGGTGTGGAACGAGATCCCCACCGTCGTGGGCAACCTCGTCGGCGGCCTGACGTTCGTGGGCCTGGCCCTGTACAGCACCCACGCCCGCACCGGGCGCCCGCGCGCCGTGCCGGCCCAGGCCGGCGTGCGCGACGAGGTCCCCGCCGCCGCGCGGTGACGCCCGGGCACCTGCGACGCCCGAGGAACCCCCGACACCCCCGACACCCCCGACGGAGGACCGCGTGACCCCTGTGACGACGAAGGCCGAGGCCGGTGCGGCGGTGCGCGCCGCGCGCGTGCGCGCCGGGCTGAGCTGGGCGCGGATCGCCGAGGAGCTCGGCGCACCGGTGGTGTGGACCACCGCCGCGCTGCTCGGCCAGCACCCGATGACCGCCGAGCAGGCCCGGCTGGCGGGCAAGCTGCTGGACCTGGACGAGGACGTCGTGACGGCCCTGCAGGACCAGCCGTACCGCGGCTCGGACCCCGCGCTGGTCTCCGACCCGACGATCTACCGCTTCCACGAGGCGCTGTCGGTGTACGGCCCGGCGCTGAAGGAGCTCATCCACGAGGAGTTCGGCGACGGGATCATGAGCGCCATCAACTTCAAGCTGGACATCGCCCGCCGCCCCGACCCCGACGGCGACCGCGTCGTAGTGACCTTCGACGGCAAGTTCCTGGACTACAAGTGGTGAGCTGCACCGGGCGTTGACCGGTCCCGGGCGCTGAGCCGCCCGCGGCCGCGACGGGGCCGCCCCCGGCAGGTGCCGGGGGCGGCCCCGTCGCGTCGGTGGGCACCGGCAGGATGGGCCCGTGCTGACCGTCGCCACCGTCAACGTCAACGGCGTCCGCGCCGCCGTGCGCCGCGGCATGGCCGCCTGGCTCGCCGAGCGCGACCCGGACGTGCTGTGCCTGCAGGAGGTGCGCGCCCCCGACGAGGTGCTCGTCGCGCTGCTGGAGGAGGCCCTGGGCGACGGCTGGCACGTCGCGCACCGCGAGCCCACCGACGCCGGCACCAAGGGCCGCGCCGGCGTGGCGGTGGCCACGCGCCTGCCGGTGGGGGAGCAGCGCGCCGACCTGCACCCGCGCTTCGACGGCGCCGGCCGCTGGGTGGAGCTGGACGTCGAGACGCCGGCCGGCACGGTGACCGTCGTGTCGGTGTACGTGCACACCGGCGAGGCGGGCACCCCCAAGCAGGACGACAAGACCGCCTTCCTCGACGCGGTGACCGCCCGGCTGGAGCAGCTGCGCGCCGCCGGCGGGCACGCCCTCGTGTGCGGCGACTACAACGTCGCCCACCGGGAGGAGGACATCAGGAACTGGAGTGGCAACCTGAAGAAGGCCGGCTTCCTGCCCGAGGAGCGCGCCTACTACGACCGCTGGTTCCAGGGCGGCTGGGTCGACGTCGTGCGCTCGCTGCACCCGGGCGTGGAGGGGCCCTACTCCTGGTGGAGCTGGCGCGGGCAGGCCTTCGACCGCGACACCGGCTGGAGGATCGACCTGCAGGTGGCCACCGCCGAGCTGGCCGCGCGGGCGCGCAGCGCCGCGGTGGACCGCGCGCCCTCCTACGCGGAGCGCTTCAGCGACCACGCGCCCGTGGTCGTCACCTACGACGTGTGAGGCGCGCCCGCCCGGCGGGCGGCGCAGCGCTCGCGCCACGCCCGCCGGGCGTCGGTGGCCCACAGCGCCCACACCACCAGCAGCGGCTGGAACAGCAGCCGCACGGCGCGGGCGGCGTCGGTGTCCAGCCCGAACGCGTCCGTGCGGGTCAGCAGCTGCGAGACGTTGCCGGGGAACACCGCCACGAAGAACGCCGCCACCACGGCCCCGGTGAGGGCGCGGGCGGGCCGCCTCCAGAGGGCCAGCAGCGCCGCGCCCAGGACCAGCTCCACGACGCCGGAGGCGACGACGACGAGGTCCGCCTCCAGCGGCAGCCACGGCGGCACCTGCGCCCGGAACTCGCGCCGCAGCGTCGTCAGGTGGCCCGTGCCGGCGGCCACCAGGACCAGCCCCAGGGCGGCCTGCGCGGCGGCGCGCGCGGTCCCGGCGGCGCGGTGGGGGACGGGCACGGCACCTCCGGATCGGCGGGCGGGACGTGGGCCGCTCCCAGTGGACACCGGCCCGGCGCCGCGGGCCAGCGAGGAGCGGGCTGGGCGGGGTGGCGGGCGCCTCAGCGCGCCAGCGCCACCGTCGCCGCCACGACCCCCAGGACGGCCGCCGCCACCGCGGCCCAGCGCAGCGCGCGGGCGGGCCGGCCGCTGGTGAGGGCGTCGGCGGCGGCGAAGCCGGTGGAGACCAGCACCACGCCCACGGTCACGTGCAGCAGGAACGCCGCCGTCACCCCGGCCACCGCGGCCGCGCGCCAGCGCCGCCCCCACAGCGCCGCCCCCACAGCGGCGCCGGCAGCAGCGGCACCACCAGCGCCGCCAGGGCGCCGGTGCCCAGCTCGGCCCACCACGGCCGCGCGCCCATCCACGGCAGCACGTCGGCCACGTCGAAGAGGTCCACGGTGGCCAGCGTGCCCAGCACCAGGACCACCGCGGCGGTGACGGCCGCCGCCAGCCAGGCCCGCCAGGTCCGGCGCAGCGGCCCCACCAGGGCCGTCCACAGCGACACCCCCGCCCACATCACGCCGCGCCGCAGCCGCGTCACCCCCAGGTCGCGCAGGGCGCGGCGGAACAGCGCGTCCGCCTCGACGCGGTCCACCGGGGCGGCGGCCAGGTAGGAGGCCGGCCCGTCGGAGCCGGCGACCAGGCCGTCGTGCACGAGAGCGGCGGGCAGGTGCCGGCCGGTGGTCGGCACCAGCCAGTTCAGGAACACCGGCACCGAGGTCAGGTCCGTGGAGAAGCCCGCCGGGTCCGCGGGCACCACGACGGGGCCGACCCGCGCGTCCCAGTAGCCGATCGGCTCGGGCACGCGGAACCGCTCGTGCCCGCCCGCCGCGAGGTAGCGGCGCAGCTCCACCTCCCCGGTCCACGGCACCTCCGGGCGCGCCGGGTCGAAGAACCCGCTGCGCCGCAGGTGCGCCGGCCGGCGCGCGGGCAGGCGCGGCCCGGTCCCCGCCGGTGGCGGTGGCGGCGGTGGTGGCGGCGGCGGCGGGCAGGGCGGCACGCCCGGAACGCTGCCACGCGCGCTCGCGCGCGGCACGCCCGCCCCCCGGCGGGGGGACGTGCCGGGGTGGGCCGCCACGAACAGGTTCCCCCGGCGAACTCTCGCCGCGCGCCGCGCGGCGCGCGGTGGTAGACCGGACCGGCTGGCGCGGTGGTGAACCAGCCGCGGCCCCGGCGCACCGCTGCGCGCGGGCGCGGGAGCACCGCTCAGCGAACCCTCGTCGATCTGGAGCGACAGCGATGCACAAACCCTCGCGAGACGCCCGCACCCCGCGCACCCGCCCCGCGGTGCCGGCCCGGCCGCACCCGGGAGCCCGGTCGTGACCGCCCCCACCGGTGGCCGGGCGCCGGTCACCGTCCGCAGCACCGTCCCCGCGCGCATCGACCGCCTGCCGTGGACGCAGTTCCACTGGCTCGTGGTCGTCGGCCTGGGCGTGTCCTGGATCCTCGACGGCCTGGAGATCCAGATCGTCGCCCTCAACGGCGCGGCCCTGACCCACGAGGAGGGCGGGCTGAGCCTGAGCACCGGTGAGGTCGGCGCCCTGGGGTCGGCCTACCTGGCCGGGCAGGTCGTCGGTGCGCTGGTGTTCGGGCGCCTGACCGACAGGCTGGGCCGGCGCAAGCTGTTCATCCTCACGCTGCTCATCTACCTCGTCGGCAGCGGCCTGGGCGGTTTCGCGTGGGACTTCTGGTCCCTGGCGGTGTTCCGGTTCATCGCCGGCACCGGCATCGGCGGCGAGTACACCGCCATCAACTCCGCCATCGACGAGCTCATCCCCTCGCACTACCGCGGCCGCGTCGACATCGCCGTCAACGGCACCTACTGGGCGGGCGCGCTCATCGGCAACATCGCCGGGCTGTACCTGTACTCCGAGTCCGTCCCGGTGCAGTGGGGCTGGCGGATCGGTTTCTTCATCGGCCCGCTGCTCGGCCTCGTCGTCATCTTCCTGCGCCGGCACATCCCCGAGAGCCCGCGGTGGCTGGTCACCCACGGCCGCGCCGAGGAGGCCGAGCGCACCATCGAGGACATCGAGGAACGGGTGCGCCACTCCGGCGCGCACCTCGAGCCGGTGCCGGAGTCCAAGGCGCTGGAGATCGAGGAGCTGCCGCCGCTGGGTTTCCGGCAGCTGACGAGGACGTTCTTCGGCACCTACCCCAAGCGCTCCCTGCTGGGTTTCACCATGATGGTGACGCAGTCGTTCCTGTACAACGCCATCTTCTTCACGTACGCGCTGGTGCTGACGACGTTCTACGGGATCGACCAGGGCAGCGTGCCGTGGTACTTCATCCCGTTCGCGTTCGGCAACCTGCTCGGCCCGCTGGTGCTCGGCCCGCTGTTCGACACGATCGGCCGCCGCAAGATGATCTTCGCCACCTACGGCGGTTCGGGCCTGCTGCTGTTCATCACCGCGTTCCTGTTCAACGCCCAGGTGCTCGGTGCGGTCTCCCAGACGGTCCTGTGGTGCGTCATCTTCTTCTTCGCCTCCGCGGGCGCGTCGTCGGCGTACCTGACCGTCAGCGAGATCTTCCCGCTGGAACTGCGCGGGCAGGCCATCTCGTACTTCTTCGCCATCTCCCAGGGCGCCGGCGGGGTCGTCGCGCCGTGGCTGTTCGGCCGGCTCATCGACGCGGCTGGCGGCGAGGACGCCGAGGTGCTCAACACGGTCCCCCTGATGTGGGGCTACGTCATCGGCGCGCTGATGATGATGACCGGCGGCGTCGTCGCCCGCGTCATCGGCGTCGACGCCGAGCGCAAGTCGCTGGAGGACATCGCCACCCCGCTCTCGGCCGCCGGCGTCCCCGCCGGGGGCACCACCGGGGACGCCACCGGGGGCACCGCCTCCGGCCGGCGGTCGCGGTGAGCACCGAGCCGGGCGCCGAGGAGGAGGCGGGCGCCGCCCGCCCCGTGCCGGTCCTCGTCGTCGGCGTCAGCCGCCGCACCGGCTCGCCCTCGGCGCTGCGCTGGGCCGAGCAGGAGGCCGAGCACCGCGGCGGGCGGGTGCGCGCGGTGCTGGCGTGGCGCCCGCCGCGCGCGCCGGCCGTCGCGAGCGGCCGACCCCCGGCCGTGCCGAGCACGGGCGCGGCCGACCCGCAGGCCGAGGCCGAGGAGCAGCTCGCCGGGTTCGTCGCCGCCGCGCTGGGCGAGGGGGGCGCCGCGGGGGCCGTCGAGCGGCTGGCCGTGCAGGGCGCGCCGCGCGCGGTGCTGCTGCGGCAGTCGCGCGAGGCGGACCTGCTGGTGCTGGACTCCCCGCGCTCCTCGAAGCTGTCCACGCCCGGGGCGAAGCTGCTCGCCCCGCAGCTGGTGTTCTCCTGCGCCTGCCCGGTGGTCGTCATGCCGCCGCCGGTGGAGGAGGGGGTGTCCCGGACCCGGCGCGCCACCCGGCGCCTGGGGCGGGCGGCGGCCTCCGCGGTCGCCGCCGCCGGCCGCCCGGGCCTGCCCCCGCGCCCGCCGGCCGCAGACGGCGGGTGAGCGGCGCGGGCCGAGCCGCACGCGGCGGGCGGCGCCGCCGGCGCCGCCCGCCCGGGCACCCCTGGCCGATCCGCTGACGCGGGGTACGACCTGGGGACGACTCGCCGCGGGGTGCCGGGGTGGTTGTCTGTCGCCGTGGACAGCGGCGCGGGGGCGGACGGCCCGGCGGGGATCGAGTGCAGCGGGCTGGGCAAGAGCTTCGGCGCGGTGCGCGCGCTGGACGACCTGACGGTCTCCTTCACCGCGCCCGCCACCGGGCTGCTGGGCGCCAACGGCGCCGGCAAGTCCACGTTCATGCGCGCGGCGCTGGGCCTGGTGCGCCCGGACTCCGGCTCGCTGCGGGTGCTGGGCCTGGACGCGGCGCGTCGGCGCGCCGAGGTGCGCCGCCGGGTGGGGTACATGCCCGAGCACCCGTGCCTGCCCGGTGACATGTCCGCGCAGGAGGTGTGCGTGCACCTGGCGCGCCTGCGCGGGCTGGGCCGGCGCGACGCGGTGCGGCGCACCAGCGAGGTGCTCTTCGCCGTCGGCCTGGAGGAGGAGCGCCGCCGCCCGGTGGCCACGTACTCCCTGGGCATGCAGCAGCGCGCCAAGCTCGCCCAGGCCCTCGTGCACGGCCCGGAGCTGGTGCTGCTGGACGAGCCGACCTCCGGCCTGGACCCGGCCGGGCGCGAGGAGATGCTGGTGCTGGTGCGCCGCCTCTCGCGCGACCTGGGCGTGCGCGTGGTGACCAGCTCGCACGTGCTGGACGACGTGGAGCGCACCTGCGACGAGGTCGTGGTGCTGCGCGCCGGCGCGCTGGCCGCGCAGCGCCCCGTGGTGGTCGGGCACGACCCCGGCGGCGCCGTGCGGGTGCGCGTGAGCGGCGACGTCGCCGCCTTCGCCGCGGCGCTGGCCCCGCGCGTGGCGCCGGCGGGGGTGCGGGTGGCGCCGGCGGCGCCCGGGGAGGTCGAGCTGAGCGCCGGCACCGACGCCGCCCTGGACGCCGTGCGCGACCTGGCCGCCGAGCAGGGCCGCGCGCTGGTGCGGCTGGTGGCGGCCGGGCGGGACCTGGAGGACGTGGTGCTCGACGCGATGGGGGTGCGCGGTGGCTGAGCGGGTGGCCGGGCCGGTGGCCGGGCCGGTGGCCGGGACGGCGGGGGGCGCGCAGCCGCGCGCCGTCCTGCACGACGTGCGCTACGTGCGCTTCACCGGTGCGCTGCGCCCGCGCGCCAGCGCGGTGGCCGCGCTGACCGCGTCGGCGGTGCGCCGGCCGCTGGGGCTGGGCCGCAGCGCCGGCGCGAAGGTGTGGCCGTTCCTGCTGCTGGCGGTGGCGTACCTGCCGGCGCTGGCGGTCGTGGCGGTGCCGCTGCTGGTCCCGCAGGTGGACGTGCAGCCCACCGAGCTCATCGGCTACCCGCAGCTGCTGGCGACGAACTCCGTGGTCGTGCTGGCCTTCGTCGCCACGGCCGTGCCGACGGTGCCCACCCGCGACCGGCGCGACCGGGTGCTCTCGCTGTACTTCGCCACCGCCCTCTCGCGCGCGGAGTACGTGCTGGGGCAGGCGCTGGCCGCCGCGGCGCTGCTCGCGCTCATCGTGCTGGGGCCGCTGCTCGTGCTCTTCGTCGGCTCGATCGCCACCGCCGACGACCCCGGCGGCTGGCTGGCCGGCTCGGCCGGCGACCTGCCGCGCCTGCTGCTGGCCGCGGCGGTCGTGGTGCTGCCGCACGCCGCGCTGGGCCTGGCGCTGGCCTCGCTGACGTCGCGGCGCATCTTCGCGATCGGCGCCTACCTGGCGGTCGTGCTCGTCGGCCCGGTGCTCAGCCGGCTGCTGGCCCTGGTCGTCGGGGCCGACTGGCCGCTGGCGTTCGACCCGGCCGGCGGGCCGGTGCTGCTGGCCACCGCGGTGGTCACCGGCACCGAGCAGGCGGCCGGGTCCCTGGCGTGGGTGGTGTGGGCGGCGCTGGTCGCGGTGTGCTCGGCCGTCCTGGCCCTGCGCTACGGCCGCGGGGGCGACGCGTGAGCGCCGCGGGCGCGGCCCCCGCGCCGGGCGCGGTCGTCGAGCTGGACGGGGTCAGCCGCTGGTTCGGCGACACCGTGGCCCTCTCGGACGTGTCGCTGTCGCTGGGCCCGGGCGTCACCGGCCTGCTCGGGCACAACGGCGCGGGCAAGTCCACGGTGCTCTCCCTGCTGGCGGGCTCGGTGCGCCCCAGCCAGGGGCGGGTGCGCGTGCTCGGCGGCGACCCGCACGCCGACCCGCGCGTGCACCGGGGCCTGGGCGTGGTGCCGGACGGGGAGGGCACCTGGGGCCACGCCAGCGCCCACGCGCAGGTCGCCTTCCTGGCCCGCCAGCGCGGCGTGCGCGACCCCGGCGCGGCGGCGGCGCGGGCGCTGGAGCGGGTGGGGCTCGGCGCGGCCGCGCACCGCCGGGTGGCCGGCTTCTCCAAGGGCATGCGCCAGCGGGTGCGCCTGGCGCAGGCCCTCGTGCACGACCCGCAGGTGCTGCTGCTGGACGAGCCGTTCAACGGCCTGGACCCGGCGCAGCGGCGCGCCGACGTGGAGCTGGTGGTGGCGCTGGGCGCCGAGGGGCGCACCGTGCTGGTGTCCTCGCACGTGCTCGCCGAGGTCGAGCGCATGGCGCAGCGGGTCCTCGTCGTCGTCAACGGCCGCCTGGTCGCCGAGGGCGAGCCGGCCGCCATCCGCGACCTGCTCGTGGACCGCCCGCGCAGCGTGCACCTGGACGGCGAGCGGGTGCTGGAGCTGGCCGGGCTGCTGCTGGCCGAGGGCGTGGTGGAGTCCGTGCAGCGCGACCCGGGCGGGCGCGGCGGGGTGATGGTGCAGGCCCCGCGCGCCACCGCGCTGGCCGAGGCGGTGCCGCAGCTGGCGCGCCGGGTCGGCGCCACGCTGCGCCGGGTGGAACCGGTGGGCGAGGACCTGGAGAGCACGTTCGCGCACCTGGTGCGCCGGGCGAGGGGGGCGGGGCGGTGAGCACGGGCACGGGCACGGGTACGGGAACGACGGCCGGCGCGACGGGCACGAGCGGGACGGGCGCGGGCGGGCCGGCCGGGGCGGGGGCCGCGGTGGCGCGCGCGGGGCGCGCGGGGTTCTCCACGACGCTGCTGGGCTTCTCGCTGCGCGGGCTGCTGCTGCGCGGGCGCACCGCGGGCCTGGCCGCGCTGCCGCTGGTGGTGGCCGCGGTGGCGGTGGTGGTGCTGGCCGTCACCAGCGTCCCGGCCCGCTACGGGCTGCAGACCACCCTGGCCGGGGACCTGCTGGTGGGCCTGGTGGTGCCGATCGTGGCGCTGGTGCTGGGCACGGGCGCCTTCGGCGACGAGCGCGAGGGCGGCACCCTGCCGCTGCTGCGCGCCGTGGTGCGCCCGCGCTGGCACGTGGTGCTGGCCCGCGCGGCGGCGGCCTGGGTGGCCACCGTCGTGGTGTGCCTGCCGGCGGTGGCCGCGTGCGCGGTGGTGGGCGTCTCGATCGACCTGCCCGCCGGGGAGGTGCTGGCCGGGCTGCTGCTGGCCACGACCCTGAGCGCGGCGGCCTACTGCGGGCTGTTCGTGCTGCTCTCGCTGCTGGCGCGGCGCGGGCTGCTGGCCGGGCTGGCGTACGTGGTGCTGTGGGAGACGTTCCTGGCCGGGCTGGCCCCGGCGCTGCGGGGGCTGTCCATCGGCTCCTACGCGCGCCGCGTGGTCACCCCGGCCACGCCCGGGGACGTGCCGCTGGGCACGGTGGCCGCCTCCGGGATCGCGACCTCGGCGGTGGTGCTGGTCGCGGTGGCGCTCGTGGCGCTCGCCCTGGCGTCCTGGCGGCTGCAGCGCATGGACGTCGGCCAGGGCGGCGCCTGAGCGCCCGGACGCTCAGGCACCCCGGCGCCCCGGCGCTCAGGCGTCCCGGCCGGCCCCCGCCGAGGGTTGCGCGGCCAGGAACCGCGGCGCCCGCAGCCGCTCGCGGGCGAAGGCCGCGCCCACCGCGGCGGCCACCTCCCCGACCGCGGCGCGCTCCACGAGCGCGACCGCCGAGCCGCCGAAGCCGCCGCCGGTCATGCGCGCGGCCAGCGCCCCGGCGGCGCGGGCGGTGTCCACGGCCAGGTCCAGCTCGCGGCAGGAGACCTCGTAGTCGTGGCGCAGGGACTCGTGCGAGGCGTCGAGCAGGGGGGCGACCTCGCGCACCCGCCCCGCGCGCAGCAGGTCCGCGGTGCGCGCGACCCGCTCGATCTCGGTGACGGCGTGGCGCACGCGCCGCTGCAGCACCTCCCCGCCGCTCTCGCCGGCCAGCCGCTGCAGCGCCTCGTCGAGGTCGGCCGGGTCGAGCGCGCGCAGGTCCGGCACGCCGAGGACCCGCGCGGCGCGCTCGACGTCGGCGCGGCGCGCGCCGTACTCGCCGCCGGAGTGCGAGTGCACCGCGCGGGTGTCCACCACCAGCAGCGCCAGCCCGGCGCCGGCCAGGTCCAGCGGCAGGTGCACCACCGCGTCGTCGCGGGTGTCCAGCAGGATCGCCCCGCCCTCGCGGCAGCGCAGCGAGGCGGCCTGGTCCATGCCGCCGGTGTTCGCGCCGGCCACGACGTTCTCGGCCTGGACGCACGCCCCGGCCAGCTCCGCGCGCCCGGCGTCGTCGGTGGGCAGCTCAGCCAGGTCGGCCAGCGCGATCGCCACGGCGCACTCCAGCGCCGCCGAGGAGGACAGCCCCGCGCCCAGCGGCACGTGCCCGTCGACGACGGCGTCGAAGCCGTGCGCGGAGCCCATCGCCCACGGCACCCCGGCGACGTAGGCGGCCCACCCGGCGGGGGAGCCGGGCCCGACGTCGGCCAGCGAGCCCTCCCAGTCGGCGCCGGCCTCCTGCGCCGAGCGCACCCGCACCACGTCGTCGTGGCGGGGGCTGAGCGCGACGAAGGTGCGGTGCGGCAGCGCCAGCGGCAGGCACAGCCCGCCGGTGTAGTCCACGTGCTCGCCGACGAGGTTGACGCGCCCGGGCGCCGACCACACGCCCTCGGGCGTCTCGCCGTAGGTGGCCAGGTAGGCGTCGGCGACGGCCTCGGCGGCCGCGGCGCGCGCCGGCGCCTGGAGGAACGCGGCGGCGGGGGAGCCGGTGGTGCTCACGCGGCCACCTCCCGCAGCCGCGCGGCGACCCGCTCGGGGGTGGTGTCGTTGATCCAGGCGGCCATCGCGGACTCCGAGCCGGCCAGGTACTTCACCTTCCCGGGACCGCGCAGGACGCTGAAGACCTGCAGGTGCAGGCGCGACTCCCCGCGCCCGGTGCGCACCGGCGCCTGGTGCCAGCCGGCGACGTACGGCAGCGGGTGCTCGTCGGGGAAGTAGCGGTCCAGCCGGCCCAGCAGGTCCAGGTAGGCGGTGACGAGGTCGGAGCGCTCCGCGTCGTCGAGGGCGGGCAGGTCCGGCACGTCGCGGTGCGGGGCCAGGTGGACCTCCACGGGCCAGCGGGCGGCGGCGGGCACGTACGCCGTCCAGTGCTCGGTCTGCAGCACCACGCGGGTGCCGGCGCGGCGCTCGGCGTCGAGCACGTCGCGGAAGAGGTTGCGGCCGGTGGCCGCGCGGTGCTCGGCGGCGCGCTCCAGCGTCGTGCGCGTGCGGGGGGTCACGTACGGGTAGCCGTAGACCTGCCCGTGCGGGTGCGGCAGCGTCACGCCGATCTCCGCGCCGCGGTTCTCGAAGCAGAACACCTGCTCCACGCCGGGCACCCGCGCCAGGCCCTCGGTGCGGTCCACCCACGCCTCCACGACGGTGCGCGCGCGGTGCGGGCTGAGCGTGCCGAAGGAGCCGGAGGCCTCGCTGGTGAAGCAGACGACCTCGGTGCGCCCGGTGCCCGGGCGCACCGGCCACAGCTCCTCGCCGTCGACCAGGCCCGGCTCGCCGCCCACGCGCGTGGAGAACGACGGGAAGCGGTTCTCGAAGACCACCACGTCGTAGGAGGCCTCGGCGATCTCGGTGGGGAAGCCGCCGGGGACGGTGGGCGCCAGCGGGTCCATCTCGGGCGGGGGCATGAGGGTGCGGTCGTTGCGGTGCGAGGCCATGGCGATCCAGTCGCCGGTCAGCGGGTCGCGGCGCACCTGCGAGCCGCCGCGCACCACCTCGTCGGCCGGCGGCAGCGGCCGGTGGTCGACGGCCTCGCGCACGCGCCCGCCGGACAGCCACGGCTCGGTGTCGTCGAAGTGGATCAGCTCGCGGCCGTCGGCCATGCGCCGGGTGGTGCGGCGGAAGGCGTGGGAGCCGCTGCGGTGCAGCCCGTCGCGCGGGGCGGCCGGCGCGGCCGCGCCGGGGGTGTCCGCGCCGGGGGTGGTGGTGCTCACGGGTGCTCCTCGGGGCTGTGCTGCGGGGTCGGGGCGCTGCGGTCCGGGGCCGGTGCCGGGTCGGGGTCCGGGGCCAGCAGCAGGCGGCCGGTGCGCTCGGCGAGCACCCGGCGGGCGGCGGGGGCCAGGCCCTCGTCGCTGACGAGGACGTCGACCTCCTCCAGGGCGGCGATGGTCGTCAGGCCCACCACGCCCCACTTGGTGGCGTCGGCCACCACCACCACGGAGGCGGCGGCGGCCACGAGGGCGCGGTCGGTCTCGCCCTCGACGAGGTTGGGGGTGGTCAGCCCGGCGCGCTCGTCCACGCCGTGCACCCCCAGGAACAGGTGGTCCACGTGCAGGCCCTGCAGGCTGCGCACCGCCACCGGGCCCACCAGCGCGTCGGAGGGGGTGCGCACGCCGCCGGTGAGCACCACCGTGCGGTCGCGGCGCGCGGGCTCGTGCAGCAGCGCGGCCACCGGCGGGGAGTTCGTCACGACCGTGAGGTCGGCGACGTCGGCGAGGTGGCGCGCCACCTCCACCGTCGTGGTGCCGGCGGACAGGGCCACCGAGGCGCCCGGGCGCACCAGGGAGGCCGCCAGCGCGCCGATGGCCCGCTTCTGCGCGGTGCGCAGCGCGGACTTGGCCGCGAAGCCGGGCTCCTCGCTGCTGCGCCCGCCGGCGGCGGCGCCGCCGTGCACCCGCTCGAGCAGGCCGCGGCGCGCCAGCTCGGCGATGTCGCGGCGCACCGTCATGTCGGAGACGCCCAGGCGCGCGACGAGGTCGGACACGCGCGCGCTGCCGTCGCGGCGCACGGTCTCCAGGATGACCTCCTGGCGGCTGCGGGCGAGCACGTCAGCGCTCCCTCCGCTCGGTGCCGACCTCCCCAGGGTGCCCGCCGCGCGCTCCGGGGTCAACACGAGCGCACACGAGCCGACACCGACGGACGCGCTCGGACGCTGGATGTGTTCGCGCGTGTGCGCCCGTGGTTGACGCGGCCGCCCGGCTCCGGGAGGGTCGGGACGTGACGCACGCACCGGACGACGCCGTCCCCGCCAGGTGGTTCGAGGAGCACCTGCCCGTGCGCGGGGCGCTGCCCCCGCGCGCCCGCACCCGCAGCGACGCGCCGGAGCTCTCCCTGGACGGTCGCTGGCGCTTCCGGTACGCCGGGCGCGCCGACCTGCCGGCCGACCTGGCCGACCCCGCCCTGGACGACGCCGCGTGGGCCTCGATCACCGTGCCGGGGCACTGGCAGCTGCAGGGCTGGGGCGCGCCGGCCTACACCAACGTCACCTACCCCTTCCCCGTCGAGCCGCCGCACGTGCCCGACGAGAACCCCACCGGCGACCACCGCCGGGCGTTCACGCTGCCGGCCGGCTTCCTGGACGGGCCCGGCGCGCGGGTGGTGCTGCGCTTCGACGGGGTCGACTCCGCCTTCACCGCCTGGGTGGACGGCGTGGAGGTCGGCCGCTCCGTCGGCAGCCGCCTGGCCGTGGAGTTCGACGTCACCGCCGCCCTGCTCGCCGGCGGCGGGGCGCGCGCCGAGCACCTGCTGGCGGTGCGGGTGCACCAGTGGTCCTCCGGCAGCTACCTGGAGGACCAGGACATGTGGTGGCTCTCGGGGATCTTCCGCGGCGTCGCGCTGCTGGCGCGCCCGGCCGGCGGGGTCGAGGACGTGTTCGCGCACGCCGACTTCGACGCCGCGACCGGCCGCGGGCTGCTGCGGGTGGAGGCCACCGGCGCCGACGGCGCACCCGTGCCCGCGCGGGTGCTCGTGCCGGAACTGGGCGTGGACGCCGCCGCCGGCGAGGACGTCTCCGTGCCCGGCGTGCAGCCGTGGTCGGCGGAGGTCCCGCGCCTGTACGACGCCGAGGTCGTCACCGCCGGCGAGCGCGTCCGCCTGCGCGTGGGTTTCCGGCGCGTGGCGGTCGTGGACGGGGTCTTCACCGTCGACGGCCGGCCCGTGAAGCTGCGCGGGGTCAACCGGCACGAGTTCTCCCCCGACACCGGCCGCGCGCTCTCGGCGGCCGAGGAGCTCGCCGACGTGCTGCTCATGAAGCGCCACGGGGTCAACGCGGTGCGCACCAGCCACTACCCGCCGAACCCCCGGTTCCTGGACCTGTGCGACGAGCACGGGTTGTGGGTGGTCCTGGAGTGCGACCTGGAGACCCACGGGTTCGTGGAGCTGGGCTGGCGCGGCAACCCCTCCGACGACCCCGCGTGGGAGGGTGCCTACCTCGACCGGGTCCGCCGCACCGTCGAGCGCGACAAGAACCACCCCTCGATCGTGCTGTGGTCGCTGGGCAACGAGTCCGGCACCGGCCGCAACCTGCGCGCGATGTCGGCGTGGCTGGAGCGGCGCGACCCCTCCCGCCCGGTGCACTACGAGCACGACTGGGACAGCCCGTACGTCGACGTCTACTCGCGCATGTACGCCTCGCACGAGGAGGTCGCCGCCATCGCCCGGCGCGCGGAGGAGGCGCTGGCCGACGCCGGCGCCGACGCGCGCCGGCGCGCGATGCCGTTCCTGCTGTGCGAGTACGCGCACGCCATGGGCAACGGCCCCGGCGGCCTGGCGGAGTACCAGGAGCTCTTCGAGTCCTCCAAGCGCTGCGCGGGCGGTTTCGTGTGGGAGTGGATCGACCACGGCCTGCGCCAGCGCGACGCCGCCGGGCGCGAGCGCTTCGCCTACGGCGGCGACTTCGGCGAGGACCTGCACGACGGGAGCTTCGTCGCCGACGGGCTGCTCTTCCCCGACCGCACCCCCTCGCCCGGCCTGCTGGACCTCGCCGCGGTCGTCACCCCCGTGCGCTTCGGCGTCGAGGCGACGCCCGCCGGGGACCTGCTGCGGCTGACGAACCACCACGACGTCGTCGACCTCGCGCACGTGGCGCTGTCCTGGTCGGTGCAGGACGACGGCGTCGAGGTCGCGCGCGGGACGCTGCCCACCCCCGCGCTGGCCCCGCGCGCCTCGGCGCTGCTGGAGCTGCCCGAGGAGGTCCTCGCCCTGGACCCGGGCGCGCACGAGCGCTGGTTCACCGTCACCGCCGCCCTGGCCGCCGCGACCTCGTGGGCGCCGGCCGGCCACGTGCTCTCGCGCGGGCAGGTGCAGCTGTCCCCGGCGGCGCGGGGGGCGGCGGGGGGGGGGGGGGGGGGGGGGGGGGGGGGGGGGGGGGGGGGGGGGGGGGGGGGGGGGGGGGGGGGGGGCTGCCG